>NZ_JAUBWA010000240.1:0-3644 GCF_036702825.1 Microcoleus sp. A003_D6
ACTGAATCTGTCTTGAATGCCCGTTCTGGTCGGATTCCTCCTTCTCTTCTGCCACGCTAACCCCGTGAACTTCTACCTTAATTCCGCAATCGTTTCTTGTTAAAATGCTGTTCGTCTTACCGCTGAGCGGTCACTAATTTAGCCGTTTTTCTGGTCAATTACCACTTCCATTTTTCAGTTGGTTCAGGAGAAGCAGTCGGCTGTGGTGAGGGAGAAAATTGGTTAGCAGCAACAGCCATGATAGTTATCGTTACCAGTCCTAAACTGATTACACTCATTCCTAGTTTCGCTGGCAGGGGTAACTTGGATAAAAAATTGAGAAAATTGAATTTTGGGGCACGGGAAACTACCGTACTTGAGAGGGAAGCCGAAATAATTCCTTTAATATCTTGTAAAGCTGCCTCGGCTGACGGATAACGATCCTGATAACGATATCGGATCATTTTGTCTAACACTGTTGCTAAATTTGAGTTGATTGATACTCGATTTCTCCAAATTACTTCGAGGGTGTTCTGGTCTTTTGGTAACTGCTCAGGAGATACCCCTGTTAAAGCTTGAATGCCTACCATTCCCACTGCATAAATATCGCTGGCTAATTTGGGGTGGCCGTTCATTTGTTCCGAAGGCATATAGCCCTCTGTGCCGATGGGAATTGTTGGATTTGTTGAGGCTTGGGTATTTTGTAGCTGAGTGCCAATTTGTTTAACGGCTCCAAAGTCGATGAGCATAATTTTACCATCTGACTGCCGCCGCATTAAATTTGATGGTTTGATATCGCGGTGAATAACTCCTTGCTGGTGGACAAAACTCAGCACTTCTAAAATGTCGTGCAAGAGGTGCAGCACCTCATGTTCGCTCAGGCACTTTCCGGGGGTGATTTCTTGTGTGAGATCGTGACCTACAATCAATTCTTGGACGAGGTAGAAATCTCCATTTTCCTCGAAGTGGCTGAAAAGTTCGGGAATGCGATCGTTCGTTCCTAATTTGTACAGCACTTTTGACTCAGTTTCAAACAGCCGCCGAGCCGTTTGCAGCACAAAAGGGTCATTAGAGTCAGGATTTAGGAGCTTCAGGACTCGCTGGGGATAGTCGGGCAGATGAATGTCTTCGGCGAGATAGGTCTCCCCAAACCCTCCTTTCCCCAATAAATTAATAACCCGGTAGTGTCCGCCGAAAATTTGTCCTATAATCATAGTGCAATCATGAGGTTGATTTTATTTTGACATAAAGCTCAGCGAAATGCTCAGCAACATAGTGTTAGCGTTACCATAAAAATCTGCATGGGAATTTATTTTTAGGGAACAGGTAAATGTATGATTACAAAGCGTATGACTACAAAAACAAAGTGGCAAATTCCGCAAAAGTGGGGACTCGTTCTTTTGCTCTTGGGGATGGCTGGGTGTTCGGCATCAACAGCTTCTAGCCCGGACAAAGTGAGTCAAGCTGCTGGGGAGTCTACTACTTTTGAGTGCGTGGAGCAAGGCGGCGGCTGGGCGACTGTTGCCAAAAGGGGTAAGGATGTTTCCCCATCTCCTCTGATTAGCTGGAATACCCCGGAATTTGGTCCGGAGTACACGCCGGAAAAACGCTGCCAAATCGTCTCTACTAGGTTAACGAATATCGTGGCTAAGAATGGGGGATGGTTGGGTGGCTTGGATTTGACGGCTGGAAAGGTAGAAAATGGTTCTACAGTTGTTTGCTTAGTCAACCAGCAGCCAAGAAGCTGTAATCTTGGCAATATGCTGTTTACCCTTAACGAGCAAAATGCCAAGAACCCTAGTCAAGTTCTGACAACGATTACGAGGTTTGCTGAAGGGAAAGCAACTAACAGCAATGTTGCTGAAAGCAAGGACATTCCCCAGTCTATCCCGTTGGAAGTTTTGGTGAATCGCTCATTTGATAAGCGTTGAGCAAGGATATAGCCTTGAGCAGCAACAGTGCGGTAGGCTGGGATTTTTCGTAATTGGTAATTTAGGACTTATTTATGGGTGGCCAGAAACCGGGTTTTTAAGCCAAAATACTTGCCAAAAACCCTCAATCTCGGTGAAAAAACCCGGTTTCTTAAGCCTTGTGTGTGAGCCATGTAATTGCTAGCCCTTTATCACGAAAATTGAGAAGTGCTATAGCACGAGGCCAGATCCCCCTAAATCCCCCTTAAAAAGGGGGACTTTGATGGTATCTCTCGTTTATAGCCGAGGCCAGATCCCCCTAAATCCCCCTTAAGAAGGGGGACTTTGATATTGTATCTCTCGTTTATAGCCGAGGCCAGATCCCCCTAAATCCCCCTTAAAAAGGGGGACTTTGATATTGTATCTCTCGTTTATAGCCGAGGCTAAATCCCCCGGATAGTCGGGGAGTAGGGGTTGACTTTGAGAAAGCTCTTGTCCCCCCCTTCTTAAGGGGGGTTAGGGGGGATCTGGCCTCGGTAGTAAACAGCAGTCTGTGACTAGGTTTGACGTTAATTTGACACCAATGCCTTTAGCGATTGTTAGGAAAAATATTAGTTAAAGCTGATTATTATGATCCGTAAATTCTCCCTCATTATTGCCCTTGGGTTAGTAGTTGGCGGCTGCTCACAAATTCCGATATTTGGTTCTACCCTCTCCTCTGAACAGGTGGGAAAAATAGCGACAGAAATCACTGTGATGATTGATGGCTGTACTGCGGGATCGGGGGTAATTTTCCAGAAGGAGGGCAATACCTATTCTGTCCTCACTGCTCATCACGTTGTTAAGGATAAGATTGATAAGACTGGCAATTGTCTGATTTTCACGCCAGATGGAGAGCGGTATCCAGTCTCTAATCAGGTGACAGTACCTATCGAGGGTGTGGATTTAGCAGTGGTGACGTTTGAAAGTAATAAAATTTATAAATTGGCAGAGTGGGGAGACTCAGAAAAAGCAACGGTTGGTAAAGTTGTGTATGTGGCTGGTGCTCCGGCTCCGACTGAAGCCATACCTAGAACTGTTCTCAGACCGAAAGGAGAAATCATCGGCAGAGTACCCCAACCTTTTGAAGGGTATGCCTTGATTTATGATAATAACACCAGTGGCGGGATGAGTGGCGGGCCAGTGCTGAATGAAGAGGGCCGGGTGATTGGTATTCATGGTAAGGGAGATAAGCAAGAGGGGATTGATACGGGGCGAAAATTGGGGATTCCTCTTCAATTTTTCTTAAAGCCTGAGACGGCTAAAGGTAATCAATCTCATCCGACTGATGCTAATACTTATTACAGCCAAGCTGTTGCTTTTTCAGAGCAGGGGGATGATCACGGTGCATTGGCTAATTTTGAGCAAGCTATTAAGCTTGATCCTAATTATGCCGAGGCCTACTTTGGTCGGGGTAATACCTACGATAAGTTAGAGGAACAAGAGAAGGCTATCGCCGATTATACCCAAGCAATTCAGCTTAATCCTAAAGATGCTAAAGCCTACGAAACCCGTGCTTTTATATATTTACCTTTAGGGGAAAAACAGAAGGCGATAGCCGATTTTACCCAAGTGATTAAGCTTAAGCCTAACCATGCTCAAGCCTATTCTCAACGGGGTGATGCCTACTCAATATTTCGGGAAAAACAGAAGGCGATAGCCGATTTTACCCAAGTGATTAAGCTTAAGCCTAACCATGCTCAAGCCTATTCTCAA
>NZ_JAUBWA010000240.1:3744-4212 GCF_036702825.1 Microcoleus sp. A003_D6
CGGGGTGATGCCTACTCAATATTTTTTCAAGATAATCAGAAGGCGATCGCCGATTATACCCAAGCCATTCAGATTGAGCCTAAAAAAGCTTACGACTATAGCCGCCGAGGTGATGCCTATTCAAAGTTAGGGGAAAAACAGAAGGCGATCGCCGATTATACCCAAGCCATTCAGATTCAGCCTCAAGATATTTTTGCTTACTATACTCGAGGTAAAGCATACTTAAGATTTGGAGAAAATCAGAAGGCGATCGCCGATCATACCCAAGCCATTCAGATTGAGCCTGATAATTATGCCTACTTTGTTCGGGGTTTAGCCTACTCATACTTAGGGGAAAATCAGAAGGCAAGCGCCGATTATGCCCAAGCTATTAAGCTTGATCCTAAAAATGCTCTGTCGGGGCGACAAGTCGCCTATAACGCTGATAGAATAAGCCTCATAGCTCTTATGCCTTGTTGATAATTAGGT
>NZ_JAUBWA010000241.1:0-3967 GCF_036702825.1 Microcoleus sp. A003_D6
ATATAGTCCAAATAAAAGTCCATGACAGCAAATGTATTGTTTGTTACATTATACACCATAAAGTCAGGAGAGCCGAAATGTCGGCGTCATGGATGCCGCCAACAAAGGAGCAAAATCAGCTAACGGTTTAACAGTCGGCATCCTTCCGGGAAACGACACTCGCGGCATTTCTGAAGCTGTAGATATTGCCATTGTCACCGACATGGGAAACGCCAGAAATAATATTAACATTCTTTCTTCAGATGTAATAATTGCCTGCGGTATGGGGACGGGCACAGCTTCGGAAATCAGCCTCGCTCTGAAAGCTAACAAACAAGTTATATTGTTAAATCACAGCGCCGAAAGTCAACTTTTTTTTAAAGAGTTAGCACAATTTAACATTTTTGTGGTAAACAATGCTGTAGAGGCTATGAATCAAGCTCGCGAAATCCTAGTAAATCCAAGATGAAATCCAAGATGAGAGTAAGCAAATTCAACTTTTGTGCGATCGCAATTTTTCTGACTTTGGGGATTTTCGTCAGTGCCAAAGCAGACGGAGGAATTGCACAGTTCAGTTTCAGCAACAAACCCACTCAAAAATTAGCACAAACCCTCCCTCCTCCACCCCCTTTCACACAGCCTGTTACCGAACAAGAAGCGCCACCTATTCGCAGCGAATCCGTGCCGGATCAAATAGCTTTAGCAACCCATTTGCAGACCATCAAAGCTAGAATGTACGGTGCTTACTGGTGTCCTCACTGTCACACCCAACAAGAACTTTTCGGCAAAGAAGCATTTACGGCAATTACTTACATAGAGTGCGACCCCAGAGGCAAAGATGCTCAACCGGATTTGTGCAAAGCTGCCAAGATTCAAGCTTATCCCACTTGGGAAATTCGGGGGAAATATTACACGGGCCGGCAATCTTTGGAGAAACTGGCTATTTTATCTGGTTATAAAGGCAGCAGCAATTTTCTGCCACCAGTTCCCTCTCCTTAAAAATATCTAAATTCGTTCGCACTCGGACTCGCCCACTAAGAAACCGGGTTTTTGAACCGAGATTGACGGTTTTCAGCAATTATTTTGGTTAAAAACCCGGTTTCTCGCCACTCCTGCGTCCTAGACTATAAATGTAAAGTGCTTATGGTGTACCTAAAATTATGATTTTTATGAACTCAACTTCTGAATAATATGAATTGACATGAGAGTGAGCTGGTTATTGAATTGTAATTAGGCGGACAGATATATGTCAATTTCAGACTAGCAGTTATTCAGGAGACTGAAGCGATGCAGTTACAAGTTAGCAACAAACAAATAATCTGGACCAGTTTTCTGTGCTTTTCGGCAATTGCATTTCCCGTAACTAGCCAAGCTATAACAGTACAAGAAGTACCGAATCCCCGTCAAGTAAATAACACTTGGGTAACGGACAAGGCAAACATTCTCAGCGACAGCACCGAAACTCAGCTAAATCAAATGATTTCGGATTTAGAGGCAAAAAATGGCTCAGAAATCGCTGTTGTGACAGTGCCTGATACTAAGCCATCGGCGACACCAAAAATATTTGCTACAGAATTATTTAACGTTTGGGGGATTGGCAAAAAAGGCAAAAACAACGGAGTTTTATTGTTGATTTCGTCGGGTGAACGCCGCGTTCAAATTGAAACAGGTTCTGGTATTCAAAGCGTTTTGCCAGATGCGAAGGTAGTGGGAATTATTAAAACCGAAATTACGCCCAGATTTAAACAGCAGGACTTTGACGGGGGCACATTAGCCGGGACAAAGGCGTTAGTAAATGTTTTACAAACTCCGACGGTAAATGCTCAATCTCAAACCGCACTGCCTTTGGCTCCAATCGTACCATCTCAAGGGGTGAAACCGTCACCAATACCTAGTCAATCGCCAGTTATTAGCAATAGTACATCCACAGGTGAAGATTCATCGAATTTAATCTATGGCTTACTTGGGTTGTTATTCATAGCATTCATAGCATTTATACCTTGCTTCATTATCTTCAGGATATTTTGCAGCTTATTTTCTCGGATATCTCGTTCCCGTCACCGCCGTTATCCGCGAAATTACAGCAGTAACAATCGCAATTACAGCAGTCACAGTCCCAATTACAGCAGTAACAGCGTTGATTACAGCATTAACAGCGTTGATTACAGCATTAACAGTAGTAGCGATGATTGCGGTGGCTACTACAGCAGTAATAGCAGCGACTACAGTATTAGTAACAGCGACTGCGGAGGTAGCTTTGGCGGTGGCAACTCCAGCGGTGGCGGTGCGGGTGCCGATTACAGCAGTAGCATTAGCAGTAGTGACTGCGGAGGTAGCTTTGGCGGTGGCAACTCCAGCGGTGGCGGTGCCGGGGGCGATTACAGCAGTAGCAGTAGCGACTACAGCAGTAGCAACAGCGACTACAGCAGTAGCAACAGCGACTACAGCAGCAGTAGCAGCAGCGACTCTAGTAGTGGGGGTAGCGGTGGGGATTGGTAATTCGAGAATGGAGGCATAAACCGAGTTTTTTTTAACAGGAATTAGTCCCCCTCTGCGGGGACTTCGTTTGTGTAGTTGCAGTTTCAAGCGCCCCACTCGCGAGGTTAGCGTTCGCTCAACAAAAACATATATGGCGACTCTAATCTTATTTCTGAAAAAAGTCAATGAGCCATGACCAGAATCAAGAAAAAAAATATTCATTATGACGGATATTACTATTGGTTATAGTGGTCGATCTTCTGTTAGTTGAGATAGAGATATCTCTCTCGGACACGAGTGCTAAATCCCCTCCAAAAATAATCGTTAATACCTTTCATCTCACTCGCTACTGATAGATAAAGTACAATAGACCTCTTGCAAAAATCCTTTTAATCAAATTCTGGAACGGGCTCTCCGGCCCATTCCACAAGAAAAAAAAATTTGTGGGATGGGCCGGAGAGCCCGTCCTAGTTATTTTTGCAAGAGGTCTAATCAATATGGTTCTATTATTAGAGGAGCAATGATGTTATTCAAAATCTCTAATTTAATCGACGCATTTAATCAATGGGCGAGTCAGCTAACTACCTAAATCAACTTAACTGATTGGGTCTCGATTGATGGTAAATGTCTCAGAACTACCTGCCAAAACTTCCCGAATAACTCTCAAAATTTTGTGTCAATTGTGTCCTTATTTAGTTAGCACACTGGTTGGGTTCTCAGATGGCAAAAGTTTGATAACAAAAAAAATTCATAAATCGGACAGCTACAAGAGCTAGTAAAGGGTTATCTTCATCAAGGGAACGTATTTACATTGGATGCTTTGCATTATCAGAAAGAGACAACTACTTTGATTACTCTGTATAAAAAAGATTATATTTTTGCTCTTAAATGCAATTAAAAAAATGTGTTTAAACACGCTATGCAAATTACAGACAGAAAGTCAAGTACCTAGAATTCAAACGATATCGGTAAATATTAGTCATGGTCGTCACCTCGTCAGAAAGGTATCTGTGTTTGATATTCCCGATCGTAAACTAAAGGATTTTGATAAATTAAAAGGGGTGAAATTACCACTTTAATTAAAGCCAGTTTAATTAAAGTGGTAATTAGCGATGTTCGCGGGCAAAAAGATTATGAACACCTTGCCTATTACATCACCACATTATCGGTGTCAGCCGAAATATTTGCGTAAAATATCCGAGGTTAGTGGCTGATAAAAAATCAGTTACATTCGGCAAAAAATGTAGTTTTAAAGGAAGATATATAGCCTTGACCTAACTACATAGCACTCACTAATTTATCGGTTCTGACCAGCATGGCTCTTAATCTTTACCTCTTCTTAGGTTTTTCCTGATTAACCTGCGCTCAAAGATGGCTAAACTACAAGCTAGAAAAGCTGATGATTTTACTTAATTAAAAAGATATATTGGCTTAATTATTAGACCTCTTGCAAAAATCCTTTTAATCAAATTCTGGAACGGGCAAGATGCCCATTCCACAAGAAAAAAAA
>NZ_JAUBWA010000242.1:0-3897 GCF_036702825.1 Microcoleus sp. A003_D6
TTCATAATTTCAGAAATCGCGTATTAGCTTGTTTTTCTGATTAGATAAAATTATCACCACAAGTTCAGGAGAGCCGTATTTTCGTAAAAAACCCGGTTTCTCGCTACCCGTGCGCCCAAAATCTAAAATCTAAAATCTAAAATCTAAAATCGGATCGCCCATCCAAACTCAAATCTTGTCAATACGCTAAATATAATTAAAATTTGTTAAGATTAACTCGACCTCAGCGCCGGCATCCCATCCGCCGCTAAACCTCCCCTTCCCCAGTCTCCACAACAATGCTGCGACTCGAACACATCAGTAAAATTTACCCCACAGGCGTCGTACTCAAAGATGTCACCTGGGAAGTCAAACCGGGCGATCGCATCGGCTTAGTAGGCGTCAACGGTGCCGGCAAATCCACCCAACTCAAAATCATCGCCGGCGAAATCGAACCCACCGCAGGCGAAGTCATTCGCCCCGCCAGCCTACACATCGCCTACCTCTCCCAAGAATTTGAAGTAGATCCGACTCGCACCGTCAAAGAAGAATTTTGGCGCGCCTTCAGTGAAGCCAACGAAATACACGAATCGCTGATGCAAGTCCATCGAGACTTGGAAGCCTCCACCCCAGAAAATCTCGACGAACTGATCCACAAAATGGATCGGCTGCAACGGCAATTTGAAGGCTTAAACGGCTACGGTTTAGAAGCCCAAATCGAGAAAATTCTGCCCGAAATCGGGTTTGAATCCGAAGATGGCGATCGGCTTGTCAGCGCATTCAGCGGGGGCTGGCAAATGCGGATGAGTTTGGGCAAAATTCTCCTGCAAAAACCCGATCTCCTGCTGCTAGACGAACCTACCAACCACCTCGACTTAGAAACGATCGAATGGCTGGAAGTATACCTGAAAGGGCTGATCACCCCGATGGTAATCGTATCCCATGACCGAGAATTTCTCGATCGGCTCTGCACCCAAATCGTCGAAACCGAACGCGGCGTTTCCAGCACCTACCTCGGCAACTACTCTTCCTACCTGCTGCAAAAAGCAGAAGCCAGAGAAGCCCAACTCAGCGCCTACGAAAGCCAGCAAAAAGAACTGGAGAAACAGCAAGCATTCGTTGAAAAATTCCGCGCCAGCGCCACTCGCAGCACCCAAGCCAAAAGTCGTGAGAAACAGTTAGACAAAATCGAACGCATCGAAGCGCCCACCGGCGGATTAAAAACTTTGCATTTCCGTTTTCCCCCCGCACCCCGCAGCGGCCGCGAAGTAGCAATAATTGAAGATTTAGTCCACACCTACGGCGACAAAATCCTATTCTTGGGAGCAGACTTATTAATTGAAAGGGGCGATCGCATAGCCTTTCTCGGGCCCAACGGCGCGGGCAAATCAACCCTGCTGCGCCTGATTATGGGTTTAGAAAAACCTTCTGAAGGTACGGTCAAATTGGGAGGTCACAACGTCATCCCCGGTTACTTTGAACAGAATCAGGCAGAAGCCTTAGATTTGAATAAAAGCGTGATCGAAACCATTCACGACGAAGTACCCGACTGGAAAAATGAAGAAGTTCGGACTTTGTTGGGCCGTTTTCTATTCACCGGCGAAACAGTATTCAAACAAGTCGGCGCTTTGAGTGGCGGAGAAAAAGCCCGTCTGGCTTTAGCAAAGATGCTGTTGACTCCCGTGAATTTGCTAATTTTGGACGAACCTACCAATCACCTCGATATTCCGGCGAAAGAGATGATGGAAGAGGCGATTCAGAATTATGACGGTACGGTAATTATCGTTTCGCACGATCGCTATTTCATCTCCCAAGTCGCTAACAAAATTGTCGAAATTCGGGATGGAGAATTTCGCCCTTATCTCGGAGATTACCACTACTATCTCGATAAAATAGCTGAAGAAAAAGAACTGGCAAAGTTAGCAAAAATTGAAGCGGATCGAGTGGCTAAAAAGGCTGAAAAAGAAGCAAAGAAAAAAGCGGCTGCTAAGCAAAAATAAAGTTGCCACTGTCGCAGATAAACCTAACATCCACGTTTATCTGCGTACATCTGTGGTACAAAAAGAATCTTATTCCTAACTCTGGGGGGTGACAAAGAGGCTTAGGATATAGACCCAATAAGGGTTGCATCCCTCATGCCTTGTTCGTAAAAGCGACGTTTAGAAGGAGTTAACGGGAGCGTGTCACTTTTTGGATGAGTATAAATACTCATGAAGTCCACCATGACTTTTTTACCGATCATCAGTATCAATAGTCCGGACAGTTTTCAATCACTAACGGCAGAATGCGGGTTTCAGCCTTCTCAGTGAGGTCAAATGCTAACGGTAGAATGAGGGTTTGGGCCTCGCTCTCAAACTGTCCGGAGTATTGCAGTATAATAGGTGATAATTATCATCTCTTCCCACTGGATATATAATCATGACACCTGAACAACAACAGACAATTAAAACACATCTAGATGCTATTTCGGCTATACTTTATGATGATTATAATCCTGATGCCTTGCAGACATTAGAAGATATTGAACTCGCAGTGAGAGACCAAGTTTTGACTCATGTGACACCACATATCGGCTTTTTTTTATCTGCTCAGCTAGCGGTACAAAAGCCGGAAGAATCAAGACTTTAAAAAGTACCCTAGGTAATTTAAGTATCACCCAGAAGCAAGCAGATAAACTAGGCTGCGGTAGTGCTAGTAGGTTGAGTCCACATTTAGAAAACTGTTGCTTAAGACTGAGTGCCAATGTTGCTTATAAGCATGCCGCCCAAGATATTAAGTATCTAACGGGAGTGAGTGTTCCGGCTAAAACACAACTCATATTAGTACATTATCAAAACTTCAGCGAACCGATATCAACAGAAGATATTTCGGAGCTAAGTGCAGATGGTGGAAAAGTACGACTGAGGGCACCTCAAGGAGAAAAGTCTGAATGGAAAGACTATAAAGCAATTGTGTCGGAAGCTGGTATGATGGCTAGTTTTAATCAAAATGATATCATCGTTAATTGGGCAAATAAACAACCGTTAGCAAAACCTGTAACTTGCTTAGGTGATGGACATGATGGAGTGTGGAATATATTTAAGGAAATCAGTTGTGAACAGGACAGAAGAGAAATTCTTGATTGGTATCATCTGAATCAAAATCTTCAGAAAGTAGGTGGTTCAATGAAGCGAATTAAGCAAGCAGAAGCATATTTGTGGAAAGGGAATGTAGAGAATGCGGTAGCTCTCTTTACAAAGCTCAAGAAAAAATCAGCAGTGAATTTTTGCAAATATGAAGGAAAAGCACAAACAAAGGATTATTAACTATGAAGTTTGCTCAAGGGATGGCATCTGTTCAATTGGTTCAGGAGCGGTAGAATCAGGGATTAAGCAAATAGCCAGACGAATTAAAATATCAGGAGCTAGTTGGAAATCCGAACATGTAGGACAAGTATTAGCTCATCGTTGTGCTTACTTAAACGGCTTAATTGGTCATCAGGGAAAACCTGCATAAGTATAATTGCTCACTGCAAAAGTGACATGCTCCCTACTACCCTGGCAATCTGCTACTATCAATTTAACCCCTGGACGTGTTGCCCAATCAATGTTGTCGATTTTAGTTGACATTGGTACTCCCGCTCAACTGCCTTGCGCAGAGGGGAAAATCCCCGGCTGGGAAACAGGAAGGGTACGGACTAAGGCACCGTGCTATCCCACTGTGAAAAAACAGGTTTCTCGACGCAAAAAGTCTTCAAGATTAGTTATTTAATCTTCTCCCTCTTGAGTTTTTGAGTAGCAGCTTGCCGGATATTCAAAGGCGGCTACTTTTAGCGGCAATCATTTTTTAGTCTAAACTACAGTCATAAGTAACTATTGCTGGAATCCTTGGTATCTGCCAATATTAGTTTATTCATATAATATGCTACTCTTACGACCA
>NZ_JAUBWA010000243.1:0-3858 GCF_036702825.1 Microcoleus sp. A003_D6
TTCATAATTTCAGAAATCGCGTATTAGCTTGTTTTTCTGATTAGATAAAATTATCACCACAAGTTCAGGAGAGCCGACTCGGCAATATTTTTGAGTTATTATTAATCCCTGGAAATCCCTGTGAAAGAGCAAGAAAGAATTCCTCCCAATTTTTGGAATATGCTAAGCAATTTAGCCTTAGTTCGGTTTTTGCTTTTATTTGCTTCTGGTTGGGCTGGACTGCAACTTTTAGCTTACTTTGAAACTGCCGTCGCGGTTTTCACCATTGCTGCACTCGTGGCTTTTTTGCTCAACTATCCGGTGCGAACTCTCCAGCGATTTTTACCGCGAAGTTTAGCTGTCGCCTTAGTTGTCTTGCTCGCCATTTTAGTTTTTGGGGGTCTCACCGTCACCCTAGGCGTCACTCTTTTATCTCAAGGGCAGCAATTAATTGACAGCCTGACTGAATTTGTGAATGCTCTAGCGCCTCTGTCCGATCGCATCGAAGCATTCCTGCGGGCGAGAAACCTGCAAGTCAACCTGCGAGTTATTGAGGAACAACTGCGAAATCAAGCTTTATCTGGAGTTGTTTGGAGTATTGCTTTCTTACAAGTATTTTTAACCAATTTATTGAATTTAATATTAATTATGGTGGTGGCTTCTTTCATGTTACTTGATGGAGAGAGGCTGTGGCTGTTGGTTCTCAAATTTATACCCCGACACCTGCACAGGCGTTTAAGTTTAACAATTGAGCGAAACTTTTTAGGATTTTTTCAGGCACAAATTCTGTTAATGTTATTTTTGACAACAGCTAGCTTTGGAATTTTCCTAGTGTTAGATGTGAGATTTCCTTTAATTTTAGCATTTATTATAGGATTGTTTGATTTAGTTCCGGGGATCGGAGCGACGCTGGGAATTAGCTTAGTGTGTTTTATTGTATTGTCTCAAAATGTGTGGCTAGCTTTAAAAGTATTGGCAGCTTGCATTGTTTTGCAGCAAATTCAAGACAACTTTATTCATCCGAGACTGATGCAAAATTCCCTTAACCTCAATCCGGTAGTGGTGTTTTTTGCACTGTTAGTAGGCGCGAGAGCCGCAGGACTTTTAGGCATATTTCTGGCTATTCCCCTAGCGGGAGTGATAGTTAGCTGGTTTGAAATTGAAGAAATGCAAGCGGAAGGTTGATTGATACAGCCATCCTATTTGACATCAAATCCGGCTGAAAAATTCTGTCTTAACTTGCGACTATAAGGATCGCGAATTAAATAACTTACAATTTTAATTGTTATTGTGGGATGGGCGTCCCGCCCATCCCACAAACTTGTGGAAGTTATTTAATTCTCATTCCTAAGTCCCATGCTTAAAAAACTCTTCTGTGTCCAACGCGAAAATAAAAGTAAAGAGAAAAAAGCAATCTATAGTACACCTTACTGCCTAAAGTCAATGAATAAATTGCAAGTCAGTAGGAAATCTTTCTTCTTCGGGTTCTGGATCGTAAATGTAATCGCAGTCAAAGCGCAAAGCTTGAGAGTGGCGGCTGATAGAAAATCCGCAATTACTCACCATTTCTGTAGTAAAAGTTGCCATGACTAACTCAATGAGCTTTCTGTAAGAAATGTTAGGCAGTTGAACGTAATAGGCGCGTCTGGCAAAAAAGATTCTCTCATCTTTCGGTAGAATTATGCCATTGATTCTGTGTGCGTGTTGAATCGGCTTGATATAGGTTTCAATAAACTGCGACTGATTTTTTTGCAGTCTCGCCAATCTTTCGTGTTGCAACCAGCTCATTTGAAACACAATTTTAATAAATTCAAAACCCAAAATGTAGTTAAAAACATTATTGCGTTCTTCTGTACTCAAAACGAACCTGAGTGCTGATTCTAAATATTGGTCAGTTTCCCGGCGCGCTTGTTGAGCCGAGTGGATATAAAATTGTTTGATGTAGCTTCTTAAATCTGATTCGTTTAATTCTTTTTTGACTCGGAATCTGATTAAATACTCTTTGACTCGGTGTAGAGTATCTACATCTTCAAACATTTTTGAGACTAAACCGTCGGCTGTATAGTCATCTAAAAATTCTGCTTGCAAGTCGGGAGTAGAGGCGCACAATATGTAGCAGAGAGACAAGACGTAGCGCCGCTGGTTCCAAGGCAAGCTTTGGGCCCAATCTTTAACTTCTACAGGGAGTTTTTCCAGCACGGTATCTGTGGGGGAGGCGTTGAGAAAGGTCGGCATATTTATGTTTTTGCGTAGTCATTACCTGAAACCTTATCTTAGTAAATTGACCTGGTAATATATCGCAGGTAAGTAGGAGGGTAAAGTAGATGCGGCGAGTGGAAAGTTATATTTATTTTTTGATATATCTTAATATACATGGCGTAGCGGGAACAGGGCGTGATCTGTCTCACACTTTTGCGGACTTGTAATCACAACTGTTAGCTTTCCATATCACATTTAGTGGCCGCGAGTGTCACGCGATAAACTTATTCATGTCACTGGGGTAACGGCGGGTTTGGTTGATGATTAAGAAGCGTGATTCATAACTTTTGCTTACTAATAATTACTGAGGTCAATCATGGACTCGACTACAAGTATTTTTCCTGAAAATCGGTGTCAATACTTAAGTTTTGGCGATCGCCTCGTCCAACCAGTGCGACAGTGGCTTGATAACATTGCCGTGGTAGATCCGCAAGTAGCGAGCGTGGTTGTGCAAACTTATACCAGCACAGTGTCCTTTTGAGAGAGATATCCAGCTATTGGGACACCATCTTTTCCACATACCGCCTATGTGCAAGCTAAATCCTGTGTATGAGGAATTAGTGGGGTTGCGTTTTCGATCGCTCTCGTTTTTGGCTGACGTATGCGGCGAAGATGTAACGCCGTACTGCTGATTGAGGGGTGTCATACCTCGATCGCCCATTGATATCAATTATTTACGGGGTGCATCGCTCTGCTAGTTGTTCGATCGCTAATTTAAGGCATAATCGTTGATAATATCAGTGGATGCCTCTAGATAGGAGCGGACATCCATTGTGATGGTGAAGTAAAAAAACATCAAACGGTAGCACCAAAAACAATAAGTATAAAAATAATTTAACAAGCTATTTTAACACAGGCAAGTGAATATGTTTAACGCAACTGAACTGCTGATTCATGCTTTTGTAAATCGGCTGATTGAAGGCTACCGCCACACCTACGGCGGGTTCAAATCTGACTACGGTGAAATTATTGCTTGGGTAGCGAGTATGGCTTTGGAAAATATTGCTAATAGCGATGCTCTTTACCACAATGTGGAACACACTATTTTAGTAACCTTAGTGGGACAGGAGATTCTGCGCGGCAAGCACATCCGCGAGGGTGGTGTTTTATGCGAACATTGGCTGCATTTCCACATTGCTTTGCTGTGTCACGATATCGGGTATGTGAAGGGGGTTTGTCGGCAAGATCGAAGTGATTTGCGACAGTATGCAACGGGGATAGAGGATTTGCAAGTGAAGCTACCTCCGGGGGCGACGGATGCGAGTTTGACGCCTTATCATGTCGATCGGGGAAAAATGTTTATTGACGAGCGTTTTGGCGGTCATAAACTGATTGATGCTGAGCTGGTTAAGCGTAATATTGAGTTGACTCGTTTCCCGGTTCCTGCGGATGAAGATTATCAAGATACTGCGAATTATCCGGGTTTAGTTCGCGCTGCTGATTTAATCGGCCAGTTGAGCGATCCGCGATATTTGCAAAAGGTTGCTGGGTTGTTTTACGAGTTTGAGGAGACTGGTCAAAATCAGGTTTTGGGGTATCGCACTCAGGGGGAACGCATCTTATTGAACACTGTTCATCAGTGATGAGTATATTTTAAGATAAATTCACCATTGTTAGAAG
>NZ_JAUBWA010000244.1:0-3799 GCF_036702825.1 Microcoleus sp. A003_D6
TCAACTGTCAACTGTCAACTGTCAACTGTCAACTGTCAACTGTCAACTGTCAACTGTCAACTGTCAACTGTCAACTGACTAAACCCCAGCCGCAGTAAAAGCCGCCCAATAATAAGGATTGGCAAAAGGATAAGGTTTGCGGTTGCGAATTTGCAGCAAAGATGCCTCAGCAATCAGGCGAGAACTTTGAGAAAGCCGATCGAACATTTGCGAAATTTGAGGTTGAAAATCCGCCAGCAACACCTCCAATTCCTCGCCAGTCAAATCCCGAAGCCACCTCTGAGCGTCGTTTAGAGCGATCGCCACATCTCCCGCCTGCAACCGAGGAAACCGTCCGAGATTTTCATAAAACTTGCTAGTGAGCAGCAGCGTCGAAACATCGTTCACCTTCCAAAGACTGCTGACAACACTAGACGTACCAGCATACAACAAACCCGCCGACAAACCGACAAAATCTTCAGCACCGCTGGCGGAGCCGACCGCAATTTCGCCAGCCGATAAAGTAACTAAAAAGTATTGCCGGAAATCCAGATTAAAAATTTCCTCCAAACTCAGAGAATCATTCCTCAAAAACACTGCGGATTTGAGCGGTTCGGCCAAATTAAGCAAACTCAAACAAGCAAAGTGAGCGCATTTTTTCTGCTGCAACTGCCCCCCAGGCTGGGGTAAATTCCCATTATTAGCAGACATTTCTCGGGAAAAAGCCTCTTTAATTGCCGGCTTCTGGCGCAAAACTTCTGCACTGGAAAAATACTGGGAAATATTGCCGATTTCAATGTTGCTGTAGAGCGAATTTCTGGTGAAAGTGGGAACTGCCAAAAGGTGCTGCAAACGCGGTCTGTACCGGCCGATAGCTGCGCTGCGCGCACTTTGTCTCAACCGCAATAGCTGACAGTTAGGAGCATAGCGAATTCCTCCAGCAAATCGATCGATCAAATAAGCAGCAGGCGCTGGAACGTCGCCCAAAGCCGAACCTTGAGAAACCTCCGAACCGCTGTGGGCCTCCACATCAAAACCGCTGCGATCGCCCCACCCAGACCTAAAACTTCCCCCGCCATCCTCAAACCCCTCTCTCACCCCCAGAGGCAAAGCGTGGAGCGGCAAAGCGTGCAAAAATCGGTGCGGCACAAAAATCAGCCGATCGCAATTCTCTGGAATCAGCGCCACCACTCGATCGATTTCCAGCAGCGCGGCCAAGCGTTTGAGCCGAGCCGGGAGATGATTGATCCAGCGACCTTTTTGCTCGGAATAAGCGCTGAGGTACTCCCCGGCCCAAGTTTCGGCAGCCAAAGCATTTTTCGGGGAACACAGGTGAACGGCGGGATATGGCGCACTCTTCACCACCACAAAAGCCACCAGCACCTCCCCCAAACTCGCCCACACCACAGCAGCACAATTGTCGTCGGGCAACAATTGGCGAATTTCCTCGAAAGCGATCGGTTCAACTTTGCGAACTAGGCTGAAGAAAGGGTCGTTTGCCTGCACCTCCCGAGCAATCAACCCATCAAACTGCCGCCACAATTGATTTAAGTGCATGAAGTCCGAGTTCGGCAGCAGAGAACCGCTGTTCAAACCTTGGCTGTCGCCCTCAGAAATCAAATTCGCGATCGGCCCGGGCTCTGGCTGCTGTTGGTGCCGCTGTTCCCCCGCTATTTCCAGTTGCAGCGACTCCAACTCGCTCAGCGCGGCTGCGGGAATGTCGCCTTTCGGGGTCAGGTGGCATTTGACGAGCAGTTCTACCAAATTCCGATTTTTGTGGCGTTCGGCGTATTCCAGAGCTTTAGCGCAATATTCGGGCTGGCTTGGGCCGAGTTCTAGGCAAACTTGCAGCAGGCATTTATAAAGTCCAGTCCAGGTGCTGGCTAGTTTGACTTTGGCGGTACTGGCCCGATCGCCCAAATCTGCCACATCAACTTCAGCTTCGCCGCGCAAGAATTCAACAGTATCGACAGCAGCAGTAAAAACGCCGTAGGCGCGAAGCAAGTCGCCTCGAACTCGGTAAGCTTGACCCAAATAAAATGCAATTTGAGCCCAGCGGTGGGGATAGGTTTCGCGAGTGTAGACAAAGCCAGCACTGTGATAGCAGCCGATCGCACTTTCGATGTGGGACGAGTTTTCCGTCTCCGTCAGTTCCGAAAAAGCCCGGCCGAGATAAATTTGCAGCATGGCCCAGCGGTTGGGATATCTCTGCCTGGTGTAGACTTGACCCGAATTTTGATAGCAGGCGATCGCGCTTTTGAGGTTGCGGTTTTTTTCACCTGAAAGGTGTTCGGTGAAAGCGCGGCCGAGGTAGGCGTGCAGCATTGCCCAGCGTTCGGGAGTTTTTTGGCGGTTGCAAAAAAGCAAAGCATTTTGATAGCAGGCGATCGCCATTTCGATATTTTCGGCTTTTTTCCCTTTCACCCGCAAGCTGTAGTAGATCCTGCCGAGGTAAGTTTGGATCGAAGCCCAGGCTTCGGGAAATTTGATGCGGGTGTAGACTTGTAAAGCATTTTGAAAGCAGGCGATCGCCATTTCCACATTTTCCACCCGATCGCCTTTGATGCGATCGATAAACACCCGGCCCAAATTCCTTTGAGTCGTCGCCCACTGGAGTGGCAAAGCTTCCCGAGTCCGCACTTGCAAAGCTCTCTGATAGCAGTTGACCGCGTATTCGAGATTTTCGGCTCGGTTGCCCCCCAGCAACTCACAGTAAGCATTTGCCAAATTATTTTGAGTCGTGGCCCAGCGCCGGGGAAACACCTTGCGGTTGTAGACTTGCAAAGCATTGTGGTAGCAAGCGACTGCCTGTTCCAGATTTTCGGCTTTGCCGCCCCGCAGTCGGCGGCTGTAAGCGCGGCCGAGATTGTTTTGAGTGCTCGCCCACTCTTCCCCGAAAGTTTCGCGGGTGCGAACTCGCAGCGCGTTTTGATAGCAGGCGATCGCCTGTTCTAGATTGTCTGCCGGATCTCCTTTGAGGCGATCGCTGTAAGCGTTTCCCAGATTGTTTTGCAGCGTCGCCCACTGTTCCGGGTACTGTTCGGGAGTGCGCACTTGCAGGGCATTTTCAAAGCAAGCGATCGCCTGTTCGATATTTTGAGCCTTATCGCCTTTGGGGCGATCGCTGTAAGCGTTGCCCAGATTGTTTTGCATCACCGCCCACTCTTGGGGAAAGTCTTTGCGGGTAAAAACCTTAGCAACTGTTTCGTAACCGGCAATTTCGATTTCCAAGTTATTAGCCTTGCTGCCGAGGGGAAACCGCCCAATTTTGTTGCTCAGATTGCCGATTAAAGCTGCAATGCGCCTTGTCTCGGATTCTTTGGCAGTAGGGAACACCAAAGTTGCCCAGTGGCGCAGCAGTTCTGCAAAATTCTGGTCTAGTTTGTCTAAATTGTTTATCAGCAGCGAGTACAGGTGCTGCGAATCAGCGCCCGGCGCCACTGCCTGCAATACTTCTGCTAAAAAAGCCAGATATGCTGCCCCGGTTGCGGGCAATTTATAATTGCCCTTTGCAGATTCTAAGGGTGCGATCGTCTTTTGGAAAAATTTTGCAGCTCTGAGCAAACTTTCTGGCGTCAGTGCCGGCACTTCCAAGTAAAGCGTTTGTACGAACCCAGAGTCGATCGACTTTGAGTCAGTCCTCAAAATCAAATCTATTCCTAAGTCCACAGGATTTTCCAGCAGCGCTCGGAGCATATTAACATCAGTTTCGCGACGCCGTTCATCCATCGTGCATTCCGCCGAATTATAGGAAATACCCTGAAAACCCCGTGACTTCAGTCCGGGGATGAAAGGGAGTTGCAGGATTTATCCTGCCTAC
>NZ_JAUBWA010000245.1:0-3780 GCF_036702825.1 Microcoleus sp. A003_D6
ATTACCTTGTAAGCGTTGAATCAACTGCAAAGCAATATGACTATAATTTAAAGTAACGGTCAAATTGTGCTGCGACAGGACTGCGAGATAGGGTTCACCTTCTGCAACTACCGTTGTTAAGTTTCTACCCATAAAATAAGACCAGCAAAAAAGACCATATACATTAAGACCAGCAAATTCTAAATCGCCGATTTCTAGTGAAGCCTGAAAACCGTCTACGAGCAGGGGTAAATAGTCACGGAAGTGAGATTTGCAATGGATAATCACTTGTCCGATTGCAGCGTTGACTTTTGGTTGTATCGATCGCGCATTTAGTTTTGCCACCAGTTGTAGCGCTAACTGACCAAAATCATAAGCCCCATCCAAGTCTTCTAAGATATTGATTAATAAGACACCATAGACACTGTAGCTAAAAGCTGACAGGCCTGTATTTCCCTGATTAATCGATAGTTTGACTTGGGTCAAAATAACAAAAGGTAGTAGCAAGGGAGCCGAAATATAAGTCGTAGTGATAATGCTCGACAGCAACTGCATCATCGCCAAGGGTTCTGCCTCTGTCATCACTGGCAAATTGAGTAACTCTTGGATTGTTCTGCCGTCGATTAATTCCCTGACTTCTTGCATGGCAGGAGCAATATATGCGGGTGTCTGCTGTTCAGGGAGATGAACATTAAATCTTGCTAAGGCAGTGCGAGCGATCGCGATTGCTTCTTGATACTGACCCTGATTATTATAAGTTTGAATCTGGATTGTATGGGCTTTGACATATTCGGTCGGTTGGAGATTTTGTGCTAAAATCACCCTCACCCATTCCTCCATTTGGCCATAATTACCGCATAAATAAGCCGCTTCTGCTGCGCCTTCATGTAATGCTAGTGTTAGCTGCGGTTCGGTTTGCCAACTTTCATCAGATAGCAGCGTTAAACCCGTTTGGAAATAGGTGAGGGCTGGCTCATTAGCAGTTGAGGCTTTGGCTTTGCTACCAGCAATTAAATTCAGTTGAGCGAGATTCTTTCTTTCCTCTGGGTCGAGGATGAGATTAATTACCCGATTCCAGTGATTGACAATCTCAAAAATATTGGCTTCTAGTTCTGCATCTGGGGTGTTTTGTCGCAGCAAGCGAGCGATCGCTAAATGAGTTGATTGTTGTCGATCTTGTGGAATCAGAGAATAGGCGGCTTGTTGAACGCGATCGTGCAAAAAGCGATATTTGGGATTGACCCTATTCTGCGTATCCGATTTCTCTGTCCCCTGAAAGAACTTATAAACTTGGCTAGTGGGTAAAATCAGACCTTCCTGCAAGGCTTTCCAGAGTCCTGTGGCTGCCTCAGTGGGCGATTGTTCTAAGACGATCGCCAATGTCGTCAAATCAAACTGGTTGCCAATACAAGCGGCTAACTTCAGCACCTGTTGGGTTTCGGGAGATAATTTCTGCAATTGCAACGCCATAAACTCTACGACATCATCGGTGAGCGCCAGGGCATTTACTTGGGCAATATCACATTCCCAATAGCGGCGATCGCGATCGAAGGTGATGCAGTTTTCTTCATACAACGCTTTAAGAAATTGCGTGGTAAAAAAGGGATTACCTTGGGTTTTGCGATCGATTAATTCGGTTAAAGGTTGTGCCAGTTCCCTCGAACAATTCAATGTATCGGCAACCAGATGATTGGTATCCGCCAAATCTAACGGTTTCAGGGTAATTGTTTTGACGATCGCGTTCGCTTTTTTGATTTCTTCTACGGTCAAAATAAATGGGTGAATGGGTGAGACTTCATTGTCCCGATAGGCTCCCAACATCAGTAAATAGCCATTGTCAGTCATCAGCAGTTTGAGCAACTGAAGGGAAGCCGAATCTGCCCACTGCAAATCATCCAAAAACACCACTAGCGGGTGTTCTGCGGTGGTAAAAACTTCAATAAATTTTTGGAATAGCAAATTAAATCGATTTTGAGCGGCACTGCCGGAGAGTTCGGTGGCGATCGGTTGCTGTCCAATAATCAGTTCTAGTTCGGGAATTACCTCAATTAAGACTTGTCCATTGTCTCCAAGAGCTGAGAAAATTTTAGCTTTCCATGCTTGCAATTGAGCGTCTGATTCTGATAGCAATTGTCCCATCAAATCCCGCAGGGCTTGCACAAAGGCAGACAGGGGAATGTTGCGATTGAACTGGTCAAACTTACCTTTAATAAAGTAGCCGCGTTGCCGCGCGATGGGTTTGTGGACTTCATTAACTATCGCGGTTTTACCAATCCCCGAAAATCCGGCAACTAACATCATTTCGCTGCTGCCTTCAGCCACCCGATCGAAAGCATTAAGTAATACTTGAACTTCGTTGGCTCGACCATAAAGTTTTTCGGGGATGGTGAAGCGATCGCTCAGATCGCGCTGTCCTAGTTCAAAATAATTGATATTTCCCGTAACTTGTAATTGCTCCAAACAAATCTCTAAATCGTGCTTAATTCCTAAAGCACTTTGATAGCGTTCTTCCGCATTCTTTGCCATCAATTTGCTGATGATTTCTGACAAAACCAAAGGAATCTGGGGATTGATTTCATATACAGAAATGGGAATTTTGGCTAAGTGGCAATGCACCAATTCCATCGCATCTGCTGCAATAAATGGTAATGTTCCTGTCAATAATTCATAAAAAGTAACGCCCAGGGAATAAAAGTCACTCCGATAGTCAATGCCTCGATTCATTCTGCCAGTTTGTTCGGGAGATAGGTAGGCTAATGTTCCTTCTAAGATATTGGGATTTTGAATTTCTTGGGTTTCCCTCGGCAGTAGGGAAGAAATACTAAAGTCAATCAGTTTAAGTTGTTTTGTTTCGGGATTAATGAGAATATTCGCAGGTTTAATATCTTTATGAATGACTCGATTTTGATAGAGATAGTGGAGAACATCTGTCAGTTGGATAGCGATTTGAAGAAACTCTACTAAAGATAAAGATTGAGATGGTTGGCTTGCATCTGTTCTCATCGGTCGATAAGAAGAGAGGGATACTCCACCAAAATCATCCATAAGTAAGGCATAGCTATTGTTGTATGCTTCCAGAGCTAGAGGCTTAACAATATTGGGAAAGTCAAGATTTTTGGCAATGGTATATTGATTGCGAAATTGGATCAGTTCGTTGAAATTAGGGTATTCGTTTCGTAGTAGTTTAATAACTACTGGCTGCTGGTCACGAATACAGATACCTCGATAGACAAGGGTACGAGTACCGATATAAAGTTCTTCCGTTATTTGATAACCTGACACATTGAGGTGCGGGTTCATAATTAGTTCATCCTCTATTAGATAACAGTTGAATTATATATACGGCTTATGTGAGTTGGAGTCTAGAAAGGCGTAATATTTAATTCTATTCTATATATTTAACAGGGAGAGTGATCTCAAACACAGTACCCTCAGTCGGTATAGAATTAACGGTAATTTGTCCCTGATGTTTTTCAACCACAATCTGCCGGGCGATCGCTAACCCCAACCCCGTCCCTTTCCCCACAGCCTTTGTGGTAAATAAATGGTCAAATATTTTTTGTCTGACTGATTCATTCATCCCTTTACCATTATCAGCGATCGCAATTTTTACCATTTCATTTTCGACCGATGTTTGAATGGTTATGCAGTTAGGATTCGCTTGAACCTCTGCAAAACTCCGACCATGATTAGATTCATCCAAGGCATCAATAGCATTAGCAATAATATTCATAAATACCTGATTTAATTGACCGGGAAAGCAATTAATCGCCGGGATATTACCATATTTGGTGACAACTT
>NZ_JAUBWA010000246.1:0-3758 GCF_036702825.1 Microcoleus sp. A003_D6
CGGAAACCCTAGTAATAGGGATATTAAGACCGAAATGTCTTAAGAATCCCCGTCGCGATCGCGCGGGGAGTGTCAATCTACAACTATTACCGTCGAGTCGGTCTGCGATCGCCATTCCCCAAAGATCGAAATCCCTTTTGGTTGTGAGTGTTTTTGTCGGGAAGGGCGATCGCACCCTCGATCGCGCCGCCCTTATATAAAGTTTTATTACAATTTTAGTTTAGTAACTTTAGATACAGAATTATCTGTTATATTAAAAATAAGGAACAAAAGACCAGCCCAACTTCAGTCAAGCAACACCGAGGAACCGCATATGTCTACCGAAAATCAAGCTCGCTCTCTGATGATGCGCCACCACCACCTGGTAAAGAACCGGCAGCAGTCAATGCTCAACCGCACCGCCACCGAAGTCGGCATGGAAGATACACACTACTGGGGTCACATTCAAGGCAAACCGCAGCCCAGCCTTCAAGCCAGTTACGATCGCAGCAACGCCACCATGAGCTAAACCAAGCTCAATTTCCCCAATTGCCTGCGAAGTTATTACCCATATTTGGAGAAACCAGTTATGTCAACTCAAGAACAAGCCCGCAACCTGATGATGCGCCACCAACACGTCGTCAAAAACCGTCAGGAATCCATGCTGAGCCGTGTGGCTGCTGAAGTTGGTTTAGATGCTGGTTCTCAGGCGAGTATCGATCGCAAATAACTCGTTTTTTCAACGGTGAGACAGTTGAATCGAGTTGGTTGTTTGCCAGCTAAAAATTAATCATGTTACTTAAAAAACCGTCGCGACTTCTTCTTGAGTTCTAGCACTCTTCGAGGAAGTCGCGATTAATTTTATTGGGTTGGTTAAACACAAAAAGTTAGGCACAGCCTCGCTTAACTGCATTTCCACCCATAGCCGGGGAACCAGAAAAGGAAGAACCCTTACAAAGTCTGTTGTTCGCAATCTAAAATCTAAAATCTAAAATGATATAATCCCCTCTCAATAGAAGACAAGGCTACTAGGGAGGTCATCATGTCGGACTGGAAAGTAATTGACGGCGGAATTACAGCACCGAGAGGGTATCGAGCATCGGGAATTACAGCGGGCTTGAAGCCTTCAGGCTTGCCGGATTTAAGTTTAATTTTGTCAGAGGTGGATGCGATCGCCGCAGGAGTCTTCACCACATCCACAGTCCGGGCTGCTTGCGTGGACTACTGCCGCCAGCGTTTGCAAGCTAAACCCAGCGCCAAAGCAATTTTGTGCAATGCGGGACAAGCTAATGCTGCTACTGGCGAACTAGGTTTGGCAGATGCTCTCGAAAGTGCCAAATTGTTGGGAGAAGCGCTGAATATTCCTCCCGAATCGATTCTTTTGGCCTCCACTGGGGTCATCGGACAGCGGATTAAAATGGAACCGCTGAGGGCGGGAATTCCGCGATTAGTTGCTGAGGCTTCAGAAACTGGTTCCGATGCGGCTGCTAAGGCTATTTGTACGACTGATTTAGTGCCGAAAACGATCGCCCTGGAAACCATGTTTGGCGATCGACCGGTGCGCATCGGCGGCATTTGCAAAGGTTCGGGAATGATTCATCCAAATATGGCAACAATGCTAGCATTTGTAACTTGCGATGCAGCAGTGTCGTCGCATTTGTGGCAGGAAATGGTGAGTCGTGCGGCTGACAGGAGTTTCAATCAAATTACTGTTGACGGCGATACCAGTACCAACGATTCGCTAATTGCTTTGGCAAACGGTCAATCTCGGACGCCCGCAATTACCGAGATGGGCCCGGATGCTGAAAAATTAGAGGCGATGCTGACAGAAGTTTGCGTGCATTTGGCAAAGGCGATCGCCCGCGACGGCGAAGGTGCAACTTGTTTGGTGGAAGTGCAAGTTAGCGGCGCGCCGGATGAAGTTTCTGCGAGTAAAATTGCCAAAACAATTGTCGGTTCTTCTTTGGTGAAAGCCGCTATTTTCGGACGCGATCCGAATTGGGGCAGAATTGCAGCGGCGGCTGGGCGTGCGGGCGTACCTTTCGATCAAGAGAATTTGCGGATTCAATTGGGGGATTTTTTGATGATGGAACACGGGCAACCGAAGGAGTTCGATAAATCTGCTGCGAGTAATTACATGAAAGCGGCGGCGTCGGGCGAATATTTGAAGGGAGACACGGTTTTAATTCAGGTTGGCGTCGGGAATGGTGGCGGTTTTGCGAAAGCTTGGGGATGCGATTTGAGTTACGACTACGTGAAGATTAATGCGGAGTATACGACTTAATCTTCTTTTTCTGTTATACCAATTTAATGTGAAGTTGCACATATTTCGATCCCCCTCGCATCCCCCTTAAGAAGGGGAGTAGGGGTTGACTTTGAGCGGAATCTTGTCCCCCCCCTTATTAAGGGGGAGTAGGGGGCAAGCTAAGGGGGGATCTGATTCTATGCAGCCTCATAAAAAATTGGTATTAGACCTCTTGCAAAAATAACTACGACGGGCTCTCCGGCCCATCCCACAAAAAACATTTTTCCTTGTGGAACGGGCATCTTGCCCGTTCCAAAATTTGATTAAAAGGACTTTTGCAAGAGGTCTATTAGAACCCTGACTTCTTAAAGCAGTCGGGGTTCTAACTATCAAAAATTGCTGACAAGCGAATTTCTTGATGGTACAAGCCCCCCGATTTATCCGTGGAACCAATCCAAAATCCAAAATCTAAAATCTAAAATCCTCAAGCCCCCGAATTTATCCGTGGGGTAAATCCAAAATCTAAAATCTAAAATCTAAAATCGAATGACTCTGCGCTATAAGCGATCGGCCATAAAAAAGAAGGATTACCTATTGACTTTAGTTGATTTCTTGGAGTATTATTTAGATAATGGGAGTGTTAGGAAAAATATTATTTTTGCCACCACTCCCATTATCTAATGGTACTTCATTAAAGATTCAAAGTCAAGTGTTTGGTCGTAAAAAAAAAGGCAATTTTTTTTATTTTTCTTAAAATTTAACGAGACAAAAGAACTTCGACCAGCTTATTGAGCTTTTCATCTTCCTGCTTATTCGTGAAAAAAGACTTCTCAATTTCTTGCTGCATTTCCCAAAGCAATTGCGGGTTAGCGTTAAAAGCCGGATAATTTTTAGACAAAATTGGTTGCAAGCGAACGTATTGCTCTGGAGCCATTAATTGGTTTATAATATAAATGATACCGTCCGATGAACCGTCAGAAAATACATCGAGAATCGGAATCGCGTTAAACGGATTAATCCATTCTCCAGCGCCCCAACTTTGCGCCTCGACAATGCCGATTTGTTTCACGTTTTGACCGGTTCCTAAAGATGTCACGACAATATCTTTGATATCCACTGTATCGCGCCACGGGCTAGCGGGATTTTGCCGCCATTTCGGATTGGCTGGCGGGTTGGTATTCCACCTCAAACGTTCTGCGATCGCACAAAGTGCCGGGTTGCTGGCCACAAATCCGCCGTCTATTAAGGGAATGCCTCTGATACTGCCCGCTACGGGGATTTGATTGCCTTCTTCCTGCCAGTTTTTCAGGAATTCAGGGTTGGTCATTATGTGCGCGGGAAAGGCGACGGGTACGGCTGCGGACGATCGGCAAATCTCCCAGACGGGGATTGTTTCGTGGGCAACTTTGGTATTCTTGAACACAACGGGTTGCCGGTTGTAAGTGTCGTAACTCGTAAGTGAACTACCAGACGCTGACCACTTAAGTGGTACAGCGCTGGCTTCCTGGTTCAACGGGAACAGCGTCCAACAAAA
>NZ_JAUBWA010000247.1:0-3744 GCF_036702825.1 Microcoleus sp. A003_D6
ATGTATCCAGTTGTTATGGCTCTGTAGCCATACTAGCCATCCCTGAGTATTACTCATTTCGACTAAACGAATCGCACAGCCACATTTCCATTGTACGATCGCGGGCGACCACTATCGAAGGCATTCGGGAGAAGTCCGAGCGAAGAGGGAAGGGACGGGGGAGAGTGGGAGAGTGGGAAAAATCTTCCCTCTTCCTTCCTTCCTTCTTTCCTTCCTTCTTCCTTCTTCCCTCGGACTTCGGCATAAGAAAGCCTGTTAAACAAGTCCCTCAATTACCGGATGGAAGTAGAACGCCAGCGCCAAAACCGTATAAGCTGCCAACAGCAAAGTACCTTCTAGCCAGTTAGAGTTGCCGTCAGAACTGATAGAATTCGCAATCAGCACCGACACCGTAACCGCTACAAGTTCAAACGGGTTGAAGTTCAAGTCCATCGGTTTGCCCAAGACAAAACCTGCCAAAACCAACACCGGGGCAACAAACAAAGCAATTTGCAAACTCGAACCCATTGCCACAGAAACCGACAAATCCATTTTATTTTTCATCGCCACCGTCACAGCAGTCGTATGTTCGGCCGCATTGCCAATAATCGGCACTAAAATCACCCCGGTAAACAGTGATGTCAGCCCCAAACGCGCCGTCGCTTCTTCCAGAGTACCCACCAGCAGTTCCGACTCGACAGCTACCATCAGGGTACAGGCCAACAGCACCCCAATCCACAGCGGCAGATTGACTTTGTGGTCATGACTGTCTGGTGCTAAGTTACTTTCGGCTAATTCTTCAAGCATTTCTATTTCGGCCACCCCTGCATCGTACAGATAACTGTGGGTTTTCATCGAAAACAGCAGTGTCAGCACGTAGACGACAATCAGGACTAAAGCAACAGCGCTAGAGAGGTTCTGCATAGTTGCGGGAGGGATGCCAATAGAGGTGGCATCAACTGCCGTCGGCACCAAAATGGCAATCACGGCTAAGTTCATCGCTGAAGCATTCAACCGGGCGACTGTCGGCTGAAATTCTTGTTCTTTGTAGCGCAAGCCGCCCAGCAGCATCGCAAATCCCATCACTAACAGCAGGTTGCTCATAATTGAACCAGTGATACTGGCCTTGACAACATCTATTAGTCCGGCGTTGAGGGCGACGATGCCGATAATCAGTTCCGTGGCATTTCCGAAGGTAGCGTTTAGCAAACCCCCCAAATTGGCGCCGAGGACGACGGCGATTTCTTCGGTGGCCGTGCCCATCCAGGCGGCTAGGGGGACGATGGCTAGGGCCGAGGTGATGAAGATTGTGGAGGATTCCCAGCCGAGAAAGTGTCCGGCGATGGAAATCGGGATAAATAACAGCAGGCTGGAAATTATTGTAGTTGTGTTTAGCATTTAGATTGTGAAAAGCTGTCAACCGTCAATCATAGCCTGTGGGAAAATAAAAAAAAGGGGAGGGAAAGACTAGCTGCTGAACAACAAGCCATAACAGAAGTCAGAACACGGATTTTGACTTCGACCCCAAACTCGGATAACGAGCGCAGTACATTCGAGTTTGGGGTCGAAAGAATAGACCTCTTGCAAAAATCCTTTTAATCAAATTCTGGAACGGGCTCTCCGGCCCATTCCACAAGAAAAAAAATTTTGTGGGATGGGCCGGAGAGCCCGTCCTAGTTATTTTTGCAAGAGGTCTAATACACGGATTAATTGTCAAGCTGAGAATACAGAATGGCACTTTACAACACAAACAGTTATAATTAACTTATTTTACTTATTATGATTGATATAGGTCTCACTCACATCGCACTCCCCGTTTCAGATGTCGATCGCACTATCGAATTCTACTCCAAGTATGCTGGAATGCAAGTAATTCACAGCCGCATCGATGCAGAAGCTGGTGTTGCTGTAGTCTGGCTTTCCGATCGCACTCGCCCTTGGATAAACCCATTCCGTAAACGAGACATAAAAGTTGAATTGCGAAAATCAGATCAGTGTCAAGCTAATTGGGTTAAAGCTGATGTTCCAAAGGATACAGTTTTGTATCTTAAAGATCAAGCTGGTAAAACCTATGTTCGGTACACAACTCAAGTTAACGGAGTGAGCTATGGAGATATGATGAACTACCGCACGCCATTCAGTGCTTGCGCTAAACTTCCTGATGGACGAGAAGTCTGTACAAGTATCGTTGGAAACTGAAACAGCTAGAATAATATTCCTAACAAGGATCGACTACTTTGAGTCGGATTGGGGGATAAAAGTTGCTAGTGCATTAACAGATGAAACGTGGTAAGGTTTACTGAAATTTCAATTAAGACTCGAACATAATTAACCTTTTACCACTTCTTTCAAACAAGAGCGATCGCCCTTACGTCAAAAAGAGCGATCGCCCGTTCCCCCATCCGCGTCCATCAGCGTGCATCCATTCGTGACAAGTTAAGACTTTGCTACATTTGTCAATCAGCAATAATACTCAAAATAGTGCTGTTTGAAGAGTGGAAAATTCGCGATTTGGGGTCAGCGGGCATCAATATGGCGCTCCGCACGCTCGCACGAGCGCCCAAGTTTCCGTTTTTCACCCCATATTTGAAGAAAATTTGAGCATAATTGCTGATTGACAAATGCTTCCCTAGTTTAACTTGTCAGCAATGGCGTGCATCTGCGGTTCAAAAGAGCGATCGCCATTTCCCCCATCCGCGTCCATCAGCGTGCATCTGCGGTTCAAAAGTGCGATCGACCGGTGCGTCGAAAAGAGCGATCGCCATTTCCCCATCCGCGTCCATCAGCGTGCATCTGCGGTTCAAAAGTGCGATCGCCCTTACGTCACAAATACTCTACCATTCCGACCATCTCTTCAGATGTGTAAATCTCATAGAGCAAAATCAAAGTTTCTATTACTTGTCCGATCGAACGACTCCCCTGTTTAAAGTAAGCCACACCAGGATGATTATTACTCATACCAGCCATAACTAGGGCTTGCTGAAAAAGTGTACGTAGTCGAAAAACGAGGCTACACAGCTCAAAAAATAGTAGGTTTATTGCTAAATTCCCAAATTTAGCCAGATCCGAACAACGAAAGTGCAAGGGTTTTGAGCCTATATAATCCTATAACTTGCACTCGTTCGAGCTTCAAAAGCTTGAACCCCTTATCTGGTAAGCTTTCTACTTTTATTCAGCAAGCCATAACTAGAAAATCTCGATCCTGAGTAACAAGCATTCGCTGCTCTTGTTGAATAAAAAACCACTGCTGCTCATCCATCTTAGTCCTTAATCCTGCTTCTACCGTTGTCGTCACATCAATACCATAGAGACGTAACGCCCCAGCAATATCACGATCGATATGCTCATATAAATGAAACCTAATTCTCAGACTCACCTTTTAATTCCTTAATTTTTGCTTGTAATCTCCCCGGATTTTGACGCATAAATTCATCCACAAAAGCATCATCTTCTGCCATTTCTCTGTCAATTGCTTGGCGACGATCGTAATAATAAGCCATAGCGTCATAAACTGCGGCTACAAGCAGATCGTACTTAGTGGCAATTTCTAAAAGAGAATAACCCATTTTTAGGTGCATCACCATCACATCTTGTACGGCGATTCTCGTCCCAGCTATTCGGGGTTTCCCGCCGCGCATTCCCGGTGTCATTTCAAGGTGTTCTACGCTTACTGTTGTTGGCATGATATTTTAATTAGGGCTTGCTGAAAAAGTAAGAAAACAGCATTTAGAAAGATGAAGGAACTCGCGAGTCCCTTGATAATAT
>NZ_JAUBWA010000248.1:0-3679 GCF_036702825.1 Microcoleus sp. A003_D6
TTGCACACGCGGAGCGTTCAAACCAGTCAAAGTCTTTCTCTGTCCAGGTTTTAGGCTTTTTCGGCAAGCCCTAAATAGTTTTAACCCAAGCGTATTGAGATACAACCGATCGCCCCTTCATTCATCTGCGTTCATCCCCGTTTATCTGCCTGCATCTGCGGTTCAAAAAAAGCGTGAAGCGAAGCTATCCCGAAGGGAATCGCCCTCAAAAAGAGCGATCGCCCTCACAAACAAATTATCCCTCATCCTCCGACTTTACAGGAGGACGCCCAGAAATCACAATAAACCCAACAGACTCAAGAGTCAGGTTTGGGCGGCGAATACCAGCTAAAACTGCTTGACTCAACAAACTTTCGGTATTGATTTCCTCAGCCAAAACCGATTCTAAAGCTTGTTCGGATTTAGAAAGTCGATTCAATCGCAACTGCAATTGATTCACCCGGTTTTCGAGTTGGATTGCAGCCGTGACAGCGGAAGTATTGCACATTTCCACAAAAGCCGATCGCCCGCGCAGCAATTCCTCCGATACCACCCGTCCCTTTTGGCAAAAATCATCCCATTCTAGCGGATCGACAAAACTGTCAATCAGCGACGTGCGATTTTTCGACAAATTGTAATCCCGATTCGGCCCGCCTTTCCCCTTATAATCCCGCTGCAAAATCGCCAGAAGTTCCGCATCTTCCACCAGAGACATTTCTTCGCTGCGAGCATCTACAAACACAGTTTCAAAGATTGGGAGAAACAGAGAATCAGCGCGGCGCTGCAAAGCTTTCAAGTTGTAATTTTCGATGTTTTGTGCTTGCAAAACTTGCTCGGCCGGCTGCACATCAGTCTGGATTGAATAATTAAACTGAAAGCCAAACCACTCCTTCCCGGGCTCCGCATCCCAACTTTCATCATTCCGCCACATCGCAAAAGCTTGACCGCGATCGTCCCAGCGAATATAAGAGCTAATTGCATCGATCAATCCCTCACCAATGCGGTAAAGAGCGACATCCGCATTCTGATAAGCAATGCGGCGATTGTAACTGCCATATTGCTGGCAATAAGGAACCAATCTGGTCATCAAATCGTTTGAGGGGATTAACGTTTTTTGAGTAGGTTTATAGCGCATCAACCCCGATACACTCGGATGTTCGATTTGTTTGAAGTGGAGGGCTTGACACAACCAACCTTCAGTAGCCCGCTGCATTTCTTTATGCTTAGCATCGCAGTTGTCGAGAGATTCAAAATACTGAGATGCGCTGTCATCAAGAGTATCAATTTCATCGAGAACGTACTGTTCGTCAATTTTGATTTTCTCTTGTGCGATTTCAGTTTTAATCGCTTCAATTTCGCTGGATAAGCCCTTGCCTCCCTCAGCAAACAACTTTTCTTCAAGTTTGAGAAGTTTTTCTTCAGCATAAAACTGAAGGCTGGCAATAGATTTGTTGAAGATATCAAACCCGTCTTTTAAAACTTGAAACCAAGCTTCGTGGGGACTCTCCGGCAAATCCGGGCCTGCAAACAAACAAAATTGCACTCCCATTTTGCTGCCAATGCGATCGACTCTGCCGAGTCTTTGTTCTAACTGGTTGGGAAACCACGGCAAATCGAAGTGAATTAACCAATCTGTTAATTGCAGATTTACGCCTGTTTCAGCCGATCGATCGCAAACTAAGATAAAACAATGGGGTTCAGTCTTAAACCGCTTGAGACTAGCCTCAACATCATCAGCCGATTTGCTCGTGTCATGGCTGGCGATCGCATTTTTACCAAAGATTTTCGCTAAATTTTCCGCAATCTCTTTACAAGTTGCCGTAAAACTGGTAAAAATCACAATTTTCGGGAAACGCTCGCCCGGAATCGGCCGTTTAATTTGCTGTTGAATTCTCGACAGCAAATCGCGAGGATTGCTGTGATACTCGCGCGGAACCTTCAAAGCCACTGCCAAAAATCGCAGAATGGCAATTCGTAACAAACTCAGTCGATCGAGTCCTTCCTGGGGCTTTTCCAGGGTGTTGAGCAAGGTTTCGAGTATTTCCCTTTCTTCGGGAAACAGCTCCGTTTTGGTCAAAATTGCCGTGTCATTTTGTCCGAATTCGCGATCGAGTTCAGGAGTCGATTTTTTCTGCAAACGAGCTTTGACAACCCGTTCTAAAACATTCAGCCAAGTACCGGAAGCGCGGAAAAACAGCAGAAAAATTCTCTGATATTCGCTCGACTTGGGAGCGACTGTGCGCCATTTATCGAGTACGGTTTGAATTTCCGCCCACTGTTCGTCATTCAAATCGTACTCAGTTTTAGGCACAGCATCTCGATCGAAAATCACATCTTCCACCGCATCCCGGCGGTTGCGAAGGATGCGGCGGTGCAGGCGGTAGGTATCGCTAACGTGAGTGCGAATAGTTCGGACAAGCCGCGCCTGTTCTGCGGTTTCTTTAGTTTTCAAACAACTTTCTAACTCTGTTGCTAATCCGATTAAATAATCATCTTTGGCAAAAATAGTGCGAAGTTGAGCGAGTTTTGTTTGCAAAACAGCAGGCTTGGCATTTTCTCGGAAATCCAGCAAAGCGCGACCGATTTCCTGACGGTTTTGCACCTGTTCTTTGAAATTTTCCAGGTCATCAAGACGGTAAGTTGTGGGATCTAGCAAGTGCAGCATCGTTAGAAAATCTTGCTCGCGGCCGAGAACTGGCGTTGCAGATAATAACAATACATTTTTGCTTTTCTGAGCTAGTTTCTGACAGAGTTCAAAGGACTGCTGCTGATTGCGATCGCTCGAATTTGCCATAGCCGCCACATCATGGGCTTCATCAACAATCAGAAAATCCAGGTTAGCGTTGCGGCTAACTTGATTGATTTCGCTAACAGCAACAAGCTGCACTCGATCGGCAAAATGAGACAAATAGAATTTATTTTCTAACTCTTGCCGCCACTGTTCGAGCAAGTATTTAGGAACCAGCACCACCGCACGTCCGTTGGGTTCATCTAGCAGAAATTGGCGGAGAATTGTGCCGGCTTCTACTGTTTTTCCGAGTCCTGGTTCGTCTGCCAATAAATAGCGCACGATTGGGTCTTCTAGGACGCGCCGGACGACTTCAACTTGGTGCGGATAGAGGTCTATGTTAGCAGAAATTAAACCGGTCATGCCGCGGCTGACGGCCCGCTGTTCGATCGCAGATTGAACGAATGCCAATCGGCGATCGTGAAAATACGGCGTTTCTTGGCCTTTGACTGCTAAAATGTCGATCGGATCGGCGATCGGGATATTGCAGCGAACGTAAAGTTCGGTTTCAACAGCTTGCAAACTTTGGCTGTCGGGGAGGTCAATTTCGTACTCTAATTTATCTTCATCCCAGTCATAAACTCGCCCGATTATCCATCTTTCCTGAGTGGTACTCCAGAGGTAGCAGCGGGTTTGGCGCTGAAGTCTCGCTTCTTGCAGCAAACCCAAGGCTACAGTTTTGCGGATGCGGTTTTTAACTGAGCAAAAATATTCAACTACCGCCTCGGTACGCGATAACTCGACAACTTTTCCGACTCCCAAATCGTTTCTGGGCGATCGAACTAACGAACCAACATCAATCATAATTTCAGCCTGACAATACTTACTAGATTACATTGACATCCTCCCACCACTAATTCGGAGTACCGAATATAGTGGGGGATTCCCAAGAATTCTTGGTTCGCAGTTCAT
>NZ_JAUBWA010000249.1:0-3650 GCF_036702825.1 Microcoleus sp. A003_D6
GATCCGCCTGAACATACACCCGATAATTGCGCTGCTGGAGATTAAAATCGTTCACATACTGCGAACCCAGAGCCGTTCTAATCTCACCTGTTTTTCAGATTGCATCAAGGATAGCAAGGTTTTCATCACCAAAAACTGAGATGGCGTCAGGTATTTTTGTAAATGAGTCTGGTAGAATCTTCGTATCATTATTTTTTTGGATAAGCAAGCGTGTAACAATTCTGCTGCCTATCTTTTTTTACCACAAGTTGGCTCAATCCTTACTAACTATGGGTTTGGAGCGGGTTTTCACCCCCCCAGGAGGCACAATATTAATCAATAAAATTGATGGTGGGTCGAGATGAGCGGGCTTCATCCATAGACAGCAACTGAGTTTGGGTCGTTTTCGGCTATTATACTCCCATCAGAGTGACACAAGAGCAATAAATTGCACATTCAAATTGTCGAAAGGGTTGTGGGGTATGAGGTGTAGGGTGTAGGCGCATGCAAATTAAATTCCTATTAACTTATGCTAGGTATCAATCTCGGGAGAAGTCACTATGCTTGGTAAATCAAGGAGGCTCTTATCACCTGGACTTTTCAGAAAAATTCCCCTACAAATGATGCTAATTGTTCCATTTGTTTTCCAAACAGTTGGAGCAGTGGCTGTTGTTGGTTATCTTTCCTATAGAAACGGTCAAAAAGCAGTAAATGATGTAGCTACTCAGTTGCGGCATGATATGAGCGATCGCATCAAGCAAAATCTAACTTATCTGGTTGCTATTCCCTTTCAATCTTTTGAAAGCTATGATACAGCCCTGAGACAAAACCGCATCGATCTTAATAATGGGAGAGACGTAGAGAAGTTTCTATGGGGACAACTCCCTGCCTTTCCCCTTGTTGCTGCCGCAGCTTTTGTTACCCCCAATCAGGAATTTTTTGCTGGTGAGCGGCAGGATGATGGCACGATCGTCATCCGTGCTTCGGAGGTAGAAAATAACCACACTTTGACGACCTATACCACCAGTCCAGAGGGGGAACGCCGAGAAATTATCAACGCCGGGAAACCTAACTTTGATCCCCGCCAACGCCCCTACTATAAAATTCCAGTCCAGCAAAAGCAAGCTGTTTGGGCAAAATTATATCCTCACATTACAGGCAAATACTTATATATTGCGGCGGGTAAACCCATATATACCCAGACTGGAGATTTCCAAGGAGTGTGGATGACCAGCTTAAATCTGGTAATGTTTGGGGATTTTTTAAGTAACCTCAAAATCGGTAAAACTGGGCAAAGTTTTATTCTGGAACGTTCTGGAGAAATGCTTGCCACCTCTACAGGGGAAAAGCCCTTTCAATATTACCCAGACAAGGTTGTCGAACTGCCAGAGCAACGAGTTGAACGACTCAAGGTTGTCAATAGTAGCAATGCCATCACTCAAAAAGCGAGTCAAGCTTTGCTAAAGCAGTTTCGGGATTTTCAAAATATCCAAGCATCTCATCAACTGAAATTTACCGTCTCTGGTAAAAATTATTTCGTCCAAGTCGATCCTTTTCGAGATGGTAAAGGTATTGATTGGTTGGTGGTGGTGACTATTCCAGAAGCAGATTTTATGAATCAAATTAATGCTAATACTCAGACTACAATCCTGCTCTGTTTAGCAACTTTGATTTTGGCAATATTGTTGGGTATCCTGACCGCTCGCCGGATTATCCGTCCTGTGGAGCGGCTCACCACTGCCTCGGAAGCGATCGCTGGGGGCAATCTCAACCAACAAGTGGAGGTTAGTTCCATCGTTGAACTTGGCAAATTAGCCAACGTTTTTAACGGCATGACCAGACAACTGAAGGATTCTCTAGATACCATCCATTTGGCAAATGAAGAGTTGGAAGCTAGAGTGGAGCAAAGAACTGGAGAACTGCGCCAAGAAAAAGAAAAGTCAGAACAATTACTTTTGAATATCTTACCTGCGGAAATTGCCGATCGCCTCATGCGGACTAATGAATCCCCTGCTGAACATTTTGAAGAAGCCACGATTTTGTTTGCGGATATCGTAGGTTTTACCAGTATCTCGGCCCGGATAGAGCCGATGCAATTGGTAGCAGGTTTGAACCAAATTTTCTCTGCCTTCGATCAACTCACTGAAAAGTATGGCTTAGAGAAAATTAAAACCATTGGGGATGCCTACATGGTAGTTGGTGGTTTACCCGTTTCTCGACCGGATCATTCCGAAGCGATCGCCAACATGGCGTTAGATATGCAAGCCTATATGCAAGACGTGGAGATTATTTTTGGGGAATCTCTACAAATTCGGATCGGGATTAATACGGGTCCTGTAATTGCGGGAGTAATTGGGATTAAGAAATTTATCTATGACCTCTGGGGTGATGCGGTGAATGTCGCCTCAAGGATGGAATCCCACGGCAAACCGGGATACATTCAAGTCACCGATGCGACTTATCTCAAATTACAGAATAAATACTTACTAGAGCCAAGGGGTACGATCGAGGTCAAGGGAAGAGGAGAAATGATGACCTATTGGCTTTTGGGTCGGCGGGAAGGAATATTAGCCACTAGCAATCGAGAGGTGAATAACTGTTAAAATAACGTTAACTAAGGGTTATTTTAATAGACCTCTTGCAAAAATCCTTTTAATCAAATTCTGGAACGGGCTCTGGGGCCCATTCCACAAGAAAAAAAATTTTGTGGGATGGGCATCTTGCCCGTCCTAGTTATTTTTGCAAGAGGTCTAATTCAATGTTAATTATTGAATTATCGGTAGTGCCTAAAGGTAAGGATGGTTGAAATTCCTTGGCAGTCTGGAGTTCATTGATTTACTACCGTGTAGAAAGATCCAAGTATCTGCTCAGGACAGGGTTCAAAGTGCTAATTATTTCGTTAATGTCTTGGCTTTGTAGCTGCAAATGCATTAAAAAAGCCAGGATACTTCAGCTCTGCAAGGTTGGCTCCAAGCTCTGAAAGCCTTACAGGAAAAGAGCTATGTCTATCCTTACCTAAATAGGACTACCGGAATGCTGATTGCGCCTACTAAAATGATAATTAAGGCACAGACGCTAGCAAAAACGGGTCGTTTAATAAAGCAGTCTGCAAACATAAGTTTGTTATTTGTTAAAGGTATGTTGTTGGGCTTCAGCGCTCTTGAGGGCCGGGGCCCAACAACGTACTTCACTTACTTGAGAACCACTTTATCGCGTTCCACCTCATCGTGGAGAGTCGTTTTCCCGTTCAAAGTTGTACCATCATCGGGCAGATTGTCTAGTCGATCGCGTTTCGTAAAGCGATCGCGAGCCGAGACAACCACCACATACAGAACCGGCACCATAAACAAACTCAAGAAAGTAGAAACAACCATTCCCCCCGCGATCGCATTCCCTAGCGATTTACGACTTGCGGCCCCGGCACCGTCCGGGTTAATCAGAGGAGCAATCCCCAAAATAAATGATAAAGAAGTCATCAAAATCGGTCGTAAACGCTCTTGAGCCGCCTCAACTGCCGCCTTAGCAATTGGATACCCCCGCTCCCGCAACTGGTTAGCAAACTCCACAATTAAAATTGCGTTTTTACTAGCCAACCCAATCAACATCACCAAACCAATCTGGCAATAAACATCATTCGCCAAACCCCGCAACGACTGAGCTAAAAGTGCACC
>NZ_JAUBWA010000250.1:0-3462 GCF_036702825.1 Microcoleus sp. A003_D6
ATGTTTCGTATGTAATCAATAATTACTCTCCAATATACCATATTCTGTTAACATAAAATTTAGATGCGTTCGCCCTGATAATAGGATGAAGGGTAATTACCGAAAAGCCACAGAAAAATATATTAATTTACTTTTAGAAACAGTTGAAATAGAGCCTGAAAAATATGGCTATGAGTTCGGAAGATGGACAACAGCTAGACTTGCATCTAAAAGAGCAGACAGGAATTGAGCTAAGTAGTACCCAAGTAAGGAGAATTTTAAAATCAAAAAAGTATGTTTACCTCTGGGCTAAATATAGCTTAGAGGATAAGCAAGATGCCGTAGAAAGGGGTTTATTTAAAGATAAATTATCTGAATATCTAAGAATAGAAAAAGAATGTCCAGACCTTTTGCAGGTATGGTTTTGGGATGAGAGTGGATTTAGTTTAAGAGTGATTAGGAGGAAGAACTGGTGCAAAAAAGGGACTCGAAGCAAAAAAAGAGGAGACCGACGAAAGGGTCGTATTAATGTCATGGGTGGAGTGAGATATTCAGACAAAAAAAGATGGGTAGATTTTATCCCATCTGGGAATTCTGCTAATTTTTATGCAGTGCTAAAAAACTTCTATGAAGATTTAAGATTTGAGTGGATATTGAAAGGAAACTTAGCGGAAGACTTTAAAGATAAAGGCTGTAAGTTTGTGATAATTTTGGACAATGCTAGTTTTCATAAAAAAGCAGAAAATTTGCAGAAAATAGCGGAAGAGATGCCGAATCTAATCATGGAGTTTTTGCCCAAGTATAGCCCTGACTATAACTTGGTGGAATTAGTATGGCATTCCGCCAAGGAATATGTTGCCAATAGATTATTTGAATCCATTGAAAAACTAGAATCACTGTTACATAAACTATTAAATGAAGGAGGACTAATTATGAAATGGAACCGAAAAATAAAAAATAAAGGTAACTTAGTTAATGCAGTTTAGATGTCTGACAGCTTAAGTGCTAGCTATATCTACTCGTAGCGTACCTTCTTAGATTTAATCACCTCAATTACATCATCGTGCCTTTGCCCCTCAATAATATCCTTGAGATGAATTTGTCCATTAATGTATTGAACGTGGATACGCCAGCCTGAAACTTTATCGATATCAGCACGATAAATTGCCTGCTTCACACCCTTTACTTTGTGCAGTCTCGTCTTTGGAAATTTTCTCGTTCTGTGACATTCGTTGTCTTCAAGTTCTGCCAAAGCTTCAAGAAAACAAATCTTTAGCCCATCATCTGGCAAAATCTTCATAGCTTCGTAAATAATGCCATATTCATCGCAGAGTGTAATAGTCTGTGCCATAAATAAACTTACGAAATCTGGGCAGTTGCTAGATTTTGGTGAAGCAAATCTTGATATAAAGACTCTGCTACACCCTGATATGCTTTATCGAGGTCATCGTGTTTGACTACTCGAAAAAGAGTAAAAATAACTTGCCCAAAAATTGGATCTTCGTCAACTGCCCAAATCACCATTAGTGTTCGATAAACCCGTAGTGTGTACAGTGAAGATTCGTAACCATTAAGATTTGACGGTAGACGAAGGCGGCGCAGCTTACGATAGACATCAGCTTTTTGAGTTGGAAAGAGGCTGGCGCAATCGTTGATTTTTTTAATCACTGCTGCTCTTTCATCTTCACTCAACTTAGTAAGATCGTTTTCAAAGCCTTTTGTTGACTCAATTAGAATATCCACGTTACAAACCGCCAGTCTGATTAAGTCTATTATACTGCTTTCATAAGGGATGGTTAGCCCGATTTCCAAAGTTCAGATTCATATTGCTCTCGGTCAAACTTAAATGGCCCCAGAGTATATTGCCAATCACGATGAAACTGACCAAAATCTGCCCACTCAACAGTAGATTCATTAAGTGCGATCCGAACCTGCATAAACCAGCACTGAATCACCCCACAAGTGCAACCTAAAACAATCGCTTTGCCAGCCTGTGGATCGTTGGATTGCAACTCAAATCCACAATCCCAAGGCTCGTCGAGCAAGTTTCGTGAAGGAAGCAGAATCATAGAAGGTGGTAAGTACAAGTAATCTCCGGGTGGAAAATCTGATTCATCAATAATCTCTCCTGCCGATCGCCGCTCCTGAATCTCTGCTCTAACAAGTGGTTCTTCAACTTGGCGCACTAATTCTAGTAGCGGTTGATGGTTTATATGAATCTCAGCTACATCAAGTTTATTGCCTAATGTCCAAGGAAAAGATGTTCGATTAATTCGCACTTCAAAGCGATCGTAAGTTGGCATTTTCAGAAATAGCTTACTACACTATCTATCTATCTATCTATCTATCTATCTATTTTATTTTAAACCTAATTATCTCAATAGTCCGGACAGTTTTCAATCACTAACGGCAGAATGCTGGTTTCAGCCTTCTCAGTGAGGTCAAATGCTAACGGTAGAATGAGGGTTTCAGCCTCGGCCTCAAAAACTGTCCGGAGTATTGTTATCTGGGGCATTAATCTGCTGGAACTGCTTATACCAAGCTGATATCTCTGGATTCAAATCTTCAAGTGGACTCAATATTTCAGATTGATACTCAAATAACTTAGTTAAGTCTGGATGTTGTTCTAATAGCTCTGGAAATAATAAATCGCAAAATTTACTAACCACTGCGACTGTCTCGACAGATTCAATTTCATATCTAGACATATCAAGATATTCAGCAAAGTAAGCTGTGATTTCTTTAGGATTTAACTCATTATTTAAGAGCGAATATTGAGAAATTAAGCTACACATTGGAGGTGTTAAAAGTGCGATATATAAACCATCTTCATCTAGCTCTCTAACTACATAAATTCTTTCCTCTGACTGAGCGTGTGCTAATAAGTTGTTTGCTGCTAGCAAAGTTTTCGCTGTGACAAAATTCCACTTGTCAATAGTACGTGTAGCAACTGAATTTACTGCTGAGGGACAAATAAGGTAGTCAACTTCATTAAGCCTTAAAAAGGAATCACCATTATCTGCTTCAAATTCATCAATGTCATTGACGATCGCACCAGCTCTTTCTAAAATAGGTTTGAGTTCCTCAAGTGCATAGGCGTAAACACATTCGGATAAGTCTTCTCTGCTAAGGAAGCAAAGACTGTATTGAGGATGCGGAGCGTCTAACCACAATAAGCCTTCGTTGATATATACTCCATCGCTTTCTGTCACCGTATCTAAAGAATCGTATTGGTATTTTCCATCGAACACCCAAGGTGAGGATGTTTGGATTGAAAGCCTCTCCAATATTTCGATCGTTTCCGATTCTTCATATCGATAGAATCCTTGCTGTTTAAGCTGACTCAGTAATTCTTCCATGACTTGCTGTAAATGAATCGGTTTAATATCAAAACAGGAAATTAAATACGGGTGCATCTCACTTTGGCGAGTATGCCAAAAAAGGGTTAAAATGAAAAAGCCAGTAAAATCGCCAAATAAAAAT
>NZ_JAUBWA010000251.1:0-3323 GCF_036702825.1 Microcoleus sp. A003_D6
CCATTCCACAAGAAAAAAAATTTTGTGGGATGGGCATCTTGCCCGTCCTAGTTATTTTTGCAAGAGGTCTAATCTAACAGCATTCACTTTTAACATTCGCAATTGACAATCATGCAAACTACCCAAAAGAGCGTCAAAATTGTCCTCGCGCCCGGGAACTTGCGCCGCGTTCACCATATCGCTTTAAACGTGCGCGACATGAAAGCTTCCCGCCACTTCTACGGTACAATTCTCGGCTTGCACGAACTAACAGGTGCAGAAATCCCCGCAACTTTAACAGAAATGGTAGCCGCTGGTAAAGTCGCTAATTTTGTCACTCCAGACGGCACTGTGATTGACCTATTTTGGCAGCCCGACTTGGAACCGCCAAACCCAGACCCCCAGAAGGCTTTTACTCGCGCCAACCACTTAGCCTTCGATATCGAGCCGGATTTGTTCGATCGCGCTCTCGAAGTGCTAAAGTCAAATCAAATTGCGATCGACAGCGGCCCCGTCACTCGCGCTACAGGACGCGGCATTTACTTTTACGATCCCGACGGATTTATCATCGAAATCCGTTGTGATGCAGACAAGACGGCGGTTAAAACCGCGCCTATACAAGCAAAACCCGCCTCCGCGGGTTGAAGAGTGGGCGGTTAAAATTACGTTATCCTCTCTTAGCCCGCGGAGGCGGACATCCTTTGTGTAGACGCGGTTTCAACCGCCGTCTTATCTTCTTGGCTAAGAGGTTGCTTCGGCCAAGTAAACCCAAAAGTTGCTCCCTCACCTTCGGCAGATTCCAGCGAAATACTGCCCCCTTGAGCTTCGACAATTTTCTTCACCAACGACAAACCAATTCCAGTATTTTCAACTTTATCGCGAGCTTCCAATGTCTGAAAAATCACAAAAACTTTATCGTGATATTGAGGAGCAATCCCCGGCCCGTCATCCGCCACAGAAAATTCGTAAAAATCATCTATATCTTTAACCGATATTTTTACGTGACCGGATTCACCTCGGTTGTGCTTGACTGCGTTGCTAATTAAATTAGAAAAAACCTGCTGTAACGGCAATTTTTCGGTCACAAAAGTTGGCATTCCCTGTTCAATTTTAACCTCAAATCCAGACGGAGGCGCCAACGAATCAATAATTTCTGTTAATAAATTCTCCACTTTTACCGTTTCTGAAGCTACTTGAATGCGTCCGACGCGGGAATATTGCAGCAGTCCCTCAATCAAAGCTTCCATGCGGTGAACTCTGCCGCGCAGCAGGTTCATTTGGTGCAGAGTATCCTCTGTCATCGAGTCGCTGAGGTCTTCTTCTATCCAACTGCTGAGATTTGCGATCGCCCTCAGCGGCGCTTTCAAATCGTGAGATACTACATAAGCAAACTGGTCTAATTCTTGATTCCGCTTTCTCAAAACATTCGTCGTTTTAGTTAGCATCTGGGCCGTCCAACTCAATTCTACAGCGCGCAACCGCAGGGATTCCTCAGCTTGTTTGCGTTCCCTAATATCTTCTACCACACCCATCAGAAATTGACTGCCATCTTGTTCTCGCAGCAGCGAAACCGTTAAGTTTGCCCACACCAACTCTCCATCTTTGCGGATGTAGCGCTTTTCCATACCATAATGTTCAACTTCTCCTGCTAACAATTGGCGCAAAATTTCCTGTTCCCTTGCCAGATCCTCCGACCAAGTAATCTCCTGAAATCTTTTTTCCATCAATTCTTGGCGGGTGTAGCCCAAAATCTCGCAAAGTTTTTGATTGACTAACAGAAATTTGCCTTCCACAGTCTTTTGGGCCATGCCGACTGCCGCCTGCTCAAAAGTAGCGCGAAACCGCTGCGCACTTTGGGCTAAAGCAATTTCTGAGCGCTTGCGATCGCTAATATCGTTGCTGATTTCCAAAATAGCCAGGGGTTTATCTAGATCGTCGCGCTGCAAAGTCCACCGGCTAGCCACCGTTATTTTTGTGCCGTCTGCCTTGGTGCGTACCAGTTCCCCTTGCCAAGAACCCTGCTCTAAAAACACTTTTTGAATTGTCTCAAAAGGTTGTTTCCATTCAGTTTGCAAAAGCTCGTGAATATTTTTTCCTATTGCTTGCGACTTCCGCCAGCCGTAGAGCCACTTCGCCCCCAAATTCCAATAAGAAATCGCCCCGTTCAAGTCTAGTACCGCGATCGTATCGTTCGCCAAATCCAGCATTTGCGCTTGCTTGCGAAGAGTTTCCTCAGCTTGTTTCCGTCTCCTGGCATCGCGGCAAATCGCAATAAACAAGCGTTGATTTACCAGACCCATTTCGCTGAGGGCCAACTCCATCGGAAACTTGGTTCCGTCGCTGCGAACTCCAACTGTTTCTTGCTGGTAAGTCTTCAGCTTAGCATCGGGATTTAACACAAAATATTCGATCGAATAATCCCCCGCGGTGCTGTCCGGCTGCGGTTGAGCTATCAGCCGCCGCAGGTTGGAGCCAATTGTGCGATCGGCCTTTTCACCAAAAATTTTTTCTGCGGCCGCATTAAAAGACTCAATATTTCCCCCTTCGTCCAAAGTAATAATCCCGTCAGCCGCATTGTCTACGACAGCTTGAATGCGACTTTTACTTTCTTCCAAGCCAGCTTCCCGCTTCCTCAATTCTTTCTCTAAACTATCAAATAAATACCAAGAAGCCCCTGCACCCAAACAGCCGAAAAGCAAACCAGCAACTTGCACAAAATTAGTGAAATCTATCAAATCCCGTCTTTGCCGATCTAGAGCTTTCTGGTAGGCTTCGCCCGCATCAGCAAACGCATTTATTTTTTCGCGCAGCCGATCCATCTTCAATTTACCTTGAGCAAACACCTGAATAGTTTCCGGCGACTGCACGCTTGTTGCCGAACTTTCGAGCTTATTCAAAGTGTTTTGCAATAAATTTATTTCCTCTTTGATACTTTGTTTAATTTCTTCAAATTGCTGAACTTGCAGTTGATTTTCTCGAACCATAACCTCGATTTTAGCCAGCAGCGGAGGCAAACTCTTCTTGGCTTTTGAGTAGGGTGATATAAATTCGCGGCGCTTCGTCAACCCGTAACCCCGAATGCCCGTTTCCGCATCCACCACGAGGGTTAACAAGCGGTTAGTTTCCTGAAGTATTGCTCTATTAGTATCCGATCGCTCTCTTGTCTGTAGGGTAATCTTCCTGAGCCCTGCAATTGCTATCAGCGAAGCAAACAGACAAATCACGGGGATAGCAACGATGACTGTTCCCCGCTGGCGAATTGGTCGGGGGAGCATCCCGGTTTTGTAAATATCCCCAAATTAGCATAAAATGAGTAAAATCCAAAGAAACGTTAAAAAAGAGTA
>NZ_JAUBWA010000252.1:0-3314 GCF_036702825.1 Microcoleus sp. A003_D6
TCCTGCGTGTTTTGCCATCAAAGTCGCTTCCCGCTTATTCAATTTGAGCGCTCGCTTGACGGCAAACACAAAACTTCCTCTCAATGATTAACTATGGAGAATTTTAGCAAACTATTTGGTACTTTAGTCAAGCTCCAACCAGTCAGCAATGTAGTTACTAACGGCATCTTTATTGTGCAGATAGTAAAGGATAGTAGCATAAACTTGTTCCAAGTTGAGAGACGGATAAGTTTAAGCTATTTGTTCGGGATTGCGCGCGCGATGAATGAAATTATATAGGATGGTTTCAATACCGATTCGTGTCCCTTTGACTCGAATATCATCTGGTCGCTGAAAGTCGAAATAGTCTTCGAGTTACATGGGTGAATAATCCTATTTTAAAGTTTGTGGAAATTGAATTGGTAATTCATATTGTATCATGTTAAGTGCGATCGCCCTTTTCTGCCAACAATCAAAGAAACCGGGTTTCTGCTTCGAGATTGTCGTCTCAAACTAGATATTGATAGAAACCCGGTTTCTGAGGCGAAGTGCGATCGCCCTTTTTATGCACTCTACCCCAAACCCAACCTAAATGCTTGCCACACTTCTTGATATTGACATGGCAGCAATTTCGTGTATCACCGGAAATGTGGTATGTCCGGCGGCTGCTTGTCGCCCAAATTAATTCCCCCACTAAATTAATTTATGTTACAGAACGTTACAATATAAGAGTAAACTACTTTCAGGCGAGCTAAACAATCAATGCGCTTAATATTAATGACTGGAAAAGGCGGCGTCGGCAAAACATCCGTAGCCGCCGCCACAGGGCTGCGGTGTGCCGAATTGGGATACAAAACCCTAGTGCTGAGCACCGATCCCGCCCACTCCTTAGCCGACAGCTTCGACATGGAACTCGGGCACGATTCGCGGCTGGTAAAACCGAATTTGTGGGGAGCAGAATTAGACGCTCTCAGGGAATTAGAAGGCAATTGGGGAGCCGTTAAACGCTACATTACCCAAGTCTTGCGAGCGCAGGGACTCGAAGGGGTTCAAGCTGAAGAATTAGCCATATTGCCAGGAATGGATGAAATCTTCGGTTTAGTGCGAATGAAACGGCATTACGACGAAGGCGAATTCGATGTTTTAATTATCGATTCTGCCCCGACTGGCACAGCATTGAGACTGCTAAGTTTGCCGGAAGTTGGCGGCTGGTACATGAGAAAATTTTACAAGCCGCTGCAAGGCATATCAGCCGCCCTTCGACCTTTAGTTGAACCTATTTTTAGACCAATTGCCGGTTTTTCTTTGCCAGACAAAGAGGTGATGGACGCACCTTACGAATTTTACGAACAAATCGAGGCTTTGGAAAAGATTTTAACTGACAATACTGTAACTTCGGTAAGGTTAGTTACCAATCCCGAAAAAATGGTAATTAAAGAGTCTCTGCGGGCTCATGCCTATTTGAGTTTGTACAATGTAGCCACAGATTTAGTAGTAGCAAACCGGATTATTCCCGAAGAAGTAACTGACCCATTTTTCAAACGCTGGAAAGAAAGCCAGGAGCAGTACCGTCAGGAAATTCACTCGGATTTCATGCCGCTGCCAGTTAAAGAAGTGCCGCTTTATTCTGAAGAAATGTGCGGTTTAGCAGCATTGGAACGCTTGAAAGAAACGCTTTACAAAGACGAAGATCCCAGTCAAATATATTACAAAGAAAATACGATTAGGATTGTTCAGGAAAACAATCAATACAGTCTTGAACTGTATTTGCCGGGAATTGCTAAGGATCAGATTCAGTTGAGCAAAACGGGAGATGAGTTGAATGTTCGGATTGGGAATCACCGCCGGAATATGGTGTTGCCACAAGCTTTAGCAGCGCTGCAACCTTCCGGGGCGAAGATGGAGGATGATTATTTGAAGATTAAGTTTGCTTAACTAGGACTTACCCCAACAAAACCGGTTTCTCCGAAAATTATTGGATGCTCCCTTGAGAGATTGACGCAGAAACCGGGTTTTTTACCCTGCGTGTATAAGTCCTGTAATACAGACAAACTGACGAACTCATTGATTATCAGTGGCTGACCAGTCTTCTATTCGTAGCTCTACGACTTGTCCAAAATCTGACTTATTACGGGTGAGTAAGGTTGCGTTGTTAATTAGAGTAATGGCGGCAATTTTCAGATCCATATTTCCTAGACGGGAATACACTCTTCGTAGGCGTTGATGCTCCAAAGCAGCCGCACGGTTAAAAGGAATAATCACGATAGATTGATAGTCGAGTGCAAGTTGCTGTAATCCTTTATAAGCCAAGATTTGTTCATCTAATGTTCTTGCTTTGGATAGGAAATTGAGCCGTCCTCTAACTTGTTCTTCGTAGGTAATTACAGTCACTGCAACTTCAAGTTCTTCTATGGCTGCCAGCCTTGCTAAGATTTGCTTTCCCTCTTGCCCATTGCGCTGGATGAAACTGAGATGGTCGGTGTCAAGAATATACATCGTAAGAAGGTATTGAGCTATTTAGCAGACTTACGCCATTCTTGTCCGAGGCGAACTGCTTCGTCAAAGGTAGGATCGTTTTCAAAACTACCCGCAACTTTTAGCCACCAAGGAGCTTTTTTTTGAACGAATACAGATAGCATCTGTTTCATTTGTGCTAGTTCTGTTTCTAAAGTTGCAACTCGCGATTCGAGTTGTGGAGATTGGTCTTCAATCTGTTGAGAGATCATATAAATTTTTAGCAAGATAGAATTCTATGACTATTGTAGCAATATCTCTGCGATCGCAACAAACCTATCTACTTAATTTAGTGTGTTTGAGCATCTTCGCTCCACTTCCCGTTTTATTTCTGTAAGGTTTCTTTTAAAGACTCACAGCTCTGCTGGATATATTGACGCAACGCTTCATTAATCAAGGTTTGGTAATTCCCTCCATCTGCTAAATGAACTCGATCGCGAAACCACGCTAAAACCTCATCATCTAACCAGATTGCGATCCGAGTTTTCCCAGGTAATATTTGATCGATCGCCCCGGGCTTACCCTGACTAAAATCATACTCTGCTTCCATTACTATTCCCCTCCCTCTTCTTTCTCCTCCTCTGCGCCCTCTGCGGTTCGTTCAATCTTTCCTGAACTTAGCTCAATTTTTAGCGACTATGACAACAACTTCCCGATCGATTAAGTCAATGAGCATCTAATATTTTCAAATCACGGCTCAAAAAATAACTTGTAGATTTGTACGATCGCTCGCGGACTGCTGCTGGGTGCATCTCACTTTGGCAAATACATCAAATTGAAAGTTGACCGTTGAGGTAAGCACAGCGAAGAGAAAGGATAGA
>NZ_JAUBWA010000253.1:0-3263 GCF_036702825.1 Microcoleus sp. A003_D6
CTATCCTTTCTCTTCGCTGTGCTTATCTCAACGGTCAACTTTCAATTTGATGTATTTGCCAAAGTGAGATGCACCCTATGTAACAGTATGTAAACAGGGCCCCCTAGTGCTGCTTTCTTGGCATTTGGATACTTTACAATCGTTTACATAGTTAGGTTTTGCAGCGCCGACTTACTTAGATGCCTTCTATACTTGTAACTCCTCCTAGGGCGTCGGTTCAGTATCAGGAGTTGACAAAATAAACTGGAAATGATAAGTGAATTGAGAAGCCTGTTAAATGCTCACAATCAGAAAGAAGGAAGAAACCTGATGCGCCCTCATTTATGGCATCCTCCAATTGAACTCTCAGACGCTGAAGCTTTGATTATCAAACGCATTAAACGAGCCAAGTTATTCACGTTTCTTCGACTGAACCGTTCATTCATATTTAATGATGAGTTTCAAGAAGAACTTGCTACAATTTTTAAAGACAGCACAGTGGGTCAGAGTCCAATTCCTCCTGCACAAATTGCCTTGGCAATTATTCTGCAAGCCTACTTAGGCATTTCTGATGATGAAGTAATTGAAGAAATGCTCATGGATCAACGTTGGCAGTTAGTTCTCGATTGTCTCAAGTGTAAACTCCCCCTTTTAGTAAAGCCACTTTGGTTCGATTCAGAAAGGGCTTAATTAAAAAAGAACTAGACCAACGTTTAATTGACCGCACCGTAGAAATTGCCAAACACTCATGGTGGGTTTGGCTCATCTCAACTCAAAGCGGCCGATAATTCTTCCCCGTTATGGGGAGCTGGTAAACTCGAAGATACATATAATCTATTGGGTCATGCTTTGCGTAAAGCAGTCAGTGCGATCGCCCGTGCTGGACAGGGGCGGGAGCCAGCAAAAATTGCCGAGTTAGCTGGTGCGACTATTCTCAATAGTTCCAGCTTAAAAACCGCCTTGGACTTAAACTGGGATGACCCAGGAGAGCGTAAAAACGCACTATCAATCATTCTAAACAGCTTATGTTCTGTAGAAGAATGGATGCAAAGCCAGCCTGGTTGTGATGAGTTTGAAGTCGCTAAAGAGACTCTGGATGTTGCCCGAGTAATTGAATCTCAAAATGTAACTTTCGACTCTCAAGGCGTTCCGAGTTTAAGTAAAGGGGTGGCTGCATACCGTCGCATTTCTATTGAAGATCCAGATATGCGGCATGGGCGTAAAAGTCGCTCTAAAAAAATAGATGGATATAAACGCCACGTTCTTAAAGATTTAGAGAGTGGTATAGTTTGCGCGGTGGCATTGACACGCGCCAATACGCCAGAATCTGCTGCTACAATTGACCTAGAACGTGACTTAAAATTTCAAAATATTCACCTATCTGAGTTACATATCGATCGGGCTTATCTAGTCATTGGGTGACACAACGGGATGATAAATTACAGATATTTTGTAAAGCGTGGCAGTCAAAAATTATGGACGGTTTGATAAAAATTCTTTTTTTCTTGACTGGGATACGCATTTAATTAGCTGTCCTAATCAGGTAAGTATCCCATTTGAACTGGGGAAAACTGTTCATTTTCCTCAGAATGAATGTGCAATTTGTCCTCTGAGAGCTGGTTGCACGAATAGTAAAAGAGGACGAACTGTATCAATTCATCCTGATGAAGCCTTAATGCAAGAGTTGCGAGCACGTCAATCCACTGCTATTGGTCGAAAAAACTTAAGAAAACGTACTACAGTTGAACACTCTCTGGCTCATATTGGGCATTGGCAGGGGAACCGTGCTCGCTATATCGGGCAGCGGAAAAATCTTTTCGATCTACGGCGAGTCGCTGTCGTCCATAATCTTCATGTCATTGCTCGAATGGATAAGGTTGGGCCAATTACACCAGGCATAGAGTCGAACTCATGCACTGGCTAATTTCATAAAGTCCTTTTTTTGTCAACTCCTAATACTGAACCGACGCCCTAGTTGTAAAAAACCTACACCTGTCAGGGGGAGAGAGGTGACTCTCAAACCTCACCCGACCTTCCAGAGTTCTGCCATCTGGACTTTAGTTTTTTCCCCATGCTTTTGTGCACTAGTGTCGGAATTCCTCCCAATCCGTAATGCAGTGATCGTTACCATGAGGCTGATGGGGTAAAGCCTGAAAGTCTCCAGTAACAAAGAGCTCCTTCAACCATAGGTTAATTGTGTTGGGACTTATGGCGCTTAACGACAAGCTGAAACTGTTGACTTCCAAGCCTTGCCCGGTGGCATCCTCCCGGTAATGGTCATAAAATCACCGACTTGGTAAAATTCCGTGAGGAAAGTTTCCTCTCATGGGCATAAAAACAAAGTCGAGATGACCTTACTGTGGGAGGAGCACATTAGCGAGGACACCATCTCACGGGCATTGAAAAAAATTGGTTACCCTCGTCGAAAAAAAAGACCTGTGGCTACCGTGAGAGTTCTGGAAGCCAAACGGCAAGCTTTTCTAGCTCAGTTGTCCACCTACCACCGTCCAAGATGGTCTATCTTGATGAGTCGTTTGATGGATAAAAACCAGTATGAGTATTGTTCGAATGAGAATGCCTCGGCTTCCACGCATTTAAGTCGGAGGGGCGTCAACGGCGGATCAACATGATTGGCGCACGCGCACGATGTAACGAAAGTTTAATCGCCCCTTTGACGAGGGAGCTTGCAATCCAACGGTGTTTGAAGTCGGGCTGGAAAGTTGTCTACTTCCGGTACTTGAAGTAGGTCAGGTTGTGGTGAGGCATAAGCCACGTTCCATAAAGGAGGTGGGATTGAGCAACTGATTCCAAATGTGGCATGTAAACTGCTGTACATACCTCCCTCTTCACGCCTACCTCAACTTCATTCAGAAATGCTGGTCTTGCTTAAAGAGTCGGCTCCGCAAAAAACGGGAAAGTTTGAGTGCCTACTCCATGTGATCGAGGATGTCTTAAGCTTTGCGTCTAACAGCCTTGGCGGTTGGTATAAATTAAACTCTGTCTATCCGGAAAATCAGAGTCAGATTGACAAATAATCCGCTCGACTTCACCTGGGTTTGATTTTTTATATAAATTGCTATCGCTCTTAAGCGAATTCCGCTTCCAAAAAAAAAAGTCAAAAATATTTTGGCAAAATGCTTGACAACTCTAGGGAGAGTTGATACATTAATAAAGCGCCGGAAGAGAAGCGATTCACCGAAACGCGCCCTGAACCTAGAAAAAAGAATAGTTTGAAAGCTTAAAGCACTATTAACCTCGTCAAAAGAATCAAGATAGAGAGTAAA
>NZ_JAUBWA010000254.1:0-3200 GCF_036702825.1 Microcoleus sp. A003_D6
TTTCATAATTTCAGAAATCGCGTATTAGCTTGTTTTTCTGATTAGATAAAATTATCACCACAAGTTCAGGAGAGCCCTGCAACCTTCCGCGTCCAATGCTAATCGTACCGCCTACAGGTAAATCTCCTGTCCACAAGTCCTTGAGTAGCAATAGCAGCAAACCAATTTCATATTTTTCTGGTTGACGAAGTTCTAGCTTAAGTTCAATATGTTTATTTTTTTGAGTGGGTTTAGATTTTTGTTTCCCTTTTTTGCTTTTCTTCTCTTCCTCGGCTGTTTCAATGCCAAAAATAGGCTGTTCGCTAAATAATGCTCCGTGATAAGTGCCACCTGTGAAGCGGTCAATAGCAATTCGACTTTGCACTATATCGTCTGTACTTTCTATCACAGTTTCATCGATAAGTAAGCGACTTGCTTTAGCTTCTTTTGTCGTTTCATCAACTTTTCCGAATAAGTCATAAACAATCTTTAAATCTTTGTCTTTGCCTAGCGTATTTACAATTCGCTCTGCGCGATGCCATAGCACTCCTGCTAGACTTGTTCCAGAAACAACTGGCTCAAGTTTTCTATTTCTTTGCGATCGCAGATGTACGACATCAGGCAGACAGAGTTTTGAGTTTTTATCGGTCGTCGATCTTTTAGTTAAGTCTTGACCCGAACGGATCAGTAGGGGACTTGCTAGTTTAAATTTAGCATGAATAAAGAGGCGATGGCGCAGATCGGGTTTGTCTATTTTTAGCTGTTTGAGTTTTTTATTACTCAACAACCGATCGCTTGGTGATTGTTTATATGGCTGACTCCAAGAGCGATCGAAGGTTAACCAGGAAAGACGATCGCTATGTTTGGTTAAATCGAATTCCCAGACTTGCCATTCATCTACATGACAGCGACCAAAACCCCGCTGCTTTTTCATGCCAATACTGATTTCACCAGACTTTAATCCCTCTAATGCGATCGCAAGTGCTTCCTTGAGCTCATTTTCGTCTTTGTCTTTTTCAATTAACAACTCAAAGTTAAGAGGAAATTGAGTTCCTGCTGTCAAAAATTCCAAGTCATACTTTGCACCATCATCTGCCGTACCAGTTTTTCCATTAATTTTCACTCCATCCCGTAACTCAACTTCAGGAATAGTGCTGCTAAGTGCATCATCAATAATCAGTGGACTTTGCGTATCTTGCTGCTTTCTTTCTAATTTCTGCTTTTCTTTAAGATTCTTCTCATCTTTGTAAGCAAACAAATCGCCAAACAGTTTAGCTGCCATATCCTGCCGAGTGGCACTTTTGCAGTAATCCTTTTCATACTCATGAAGATAGTTACGCAAAGCACCTGCAATGGATGACCCTGTTAGTAAAGCACGGGGACTGATACTATCGCGTAACAGCATCATGTCTATTACTCCTTCAGCATCACCATTACTGAGACAGGTAGGTGTGTCCAGTACCAAAACACCGCGCACAATGATGCGCTTGATAATCTGTCGTCCATCGCGTTTTCTACTCATTTTTATTTTCCTTATTTGCTTTTTTAGCAATAGCTATGATTAGTCGTAGCGTGTAGTCTAGTTTCAGCTTCTCAACTAAATTTGATGTGACTGATTCGCCAGCAATGTTGATTTCTAAATGCTGTGAATCTATCCAGCTATTTGGTTCATTTAACCATTCACAAATCTGCTTTTTGAAGGGTTTTCCGTTAACTTTTGTATCTTCAAATTGACTATTAGCATTTTTGGGCAAATTTTCTACTAAATTGATAACAGGACTTTTGCTTTCTTCAGTTAAAGCCTGCCTTGCCATGATTATTAATCGGGAAAGCTGGCTATTACTCAGTTTGTTCGGTTCCAGTGTCCATCTATGTACTTTGTCTAAAAGTTGCTTATCCAGCTTTTGTTCTAAGAGTCTTTTGGCCATCTTTGCAGCTATTTGACTATCTTCACTGTTTGGTGTTAAGTTCGGTTGATGAGTCAAGTCAACTTCTGATTTCAGCAGACTTGCCGTAAATTTTGGATACTCCTCCAGCCAGTTGACTGCTAATCTTCCAAAACCATCAACCCGTCTTTCTCCAATTCCTTGATTTTCTAAAGTACGAATTCGGTCTATATTGAGTTCTCCCTGATAGTTGAAGATGAAAACACTTCCTGCTGCTAAGGCTGGAACTTGTGGTAATGGTAATCCCCATTTACGGTTAAATCCCCCAACAACTATACTGCTAGTAAAACTAGATTGTGGCTCTAGTTTTACATCTAGTAATTGTTCGAGTAACTGAGTAAGTGGATCGATTTCTCGTTCTCCCTCATCTGTGATTAATTGGATTGGTGGCATTGCTACATATTGACCACAGCGATCGCGTAAAATTAAGTCACTGAGAAGGGTGATACGAAGCAGTTCTCGATCCTCTCGATCTTCAAGAGGTGTTTCTACTTCATGCCAATTAATGTCCTCTTTATTTGGAATAATTTCAATTGTGGTATGTCCATATCCTGCCTTCCGAGAACCACCTAAAAATATATCTTTTAGTTCCAGCAACGGCTTGATTTTTGCTACATCATCAGCATTGTCACAGAGAATAACTCCCTGGAAAGTTTGTCCCGCATCTAAGGCATCATAACGAAATACAGCGCCGTTATCATCTGTGCCTCTACCTTTTTTGCGATCGCGCATATTATGAATGTTAATTCGCCGCTTCTCTTTGTACAGAACTACGTCTTCATCATCCACAGTACAAAAACTTTCATTCAAGGATTTATAGGAAATATCCTGATTCGGTTGTTCCCAACTGAAATCATATATACTTAGGTCTTTTGAATCAGTAGCTTCATCCCCCTTTTTCTTTAACCAAGAGCGAGGTACAGGAAGAGTACGTTTTTCTTGGTCATTACTATATAAATAAGCATTTAAGTAGCGAGTGCTGCCGTCAAAAAATAACCGTTGCACTTCGGGAAATTTTGAAGTATCCAATATATCATCGGTGCTTCGCAAACCGCGATCTTGGAGATAACGACTAATCAACACTCCCCGAATCATGCTACCGGGAATGCAGGGAAAAGATACATCACTGTTTGGATCACCTTGGGGAGCATCCCGGTTTTGCAAAAGCCTCAAATGGCCAAGAGATCGTTGAGGTAAGCACAACGAAGTTTTAGCATTTGATTGACATTTTTTTTCAACCATTGAGCTCCCGAAATTTTCAACCTTCTATCTATT
>NZ_JAUBWA010000255.1:0-3167 GCF_036702825.1 Microcoleus sp. A003_D6
AGCTTATAGTATCAAGGGATTCGCGAGTTCATTCATCTTTCTAAATGCTGTTTTCTTACTTTTTCAGCAAGCCCTATTTAGCTTGCTTCATGGCAGCTTGGATGTATTTAGTTAACATATTAAAGCAATCTCCTTTTGGGATTTTTAGCTGATGACGTTATGATAGAGTGCGATCGCACTTCTTGAACAATCTCGACCCAGACTCATGGGATGAAAAGCCGAGTCACACCCATATAAATATTAAGATCGAGTACAATTTCAACCAGACGAATTGCACAACGCTGCCGATATTCAGAGTCATTCAACAAGCGGTCAGCATCGCCAATAGTAATCACGGGTAATGATGTAGAAGTAATTTCCTCCCGCATCACTTGTTCCAGAGAGTTCTCGCCCTTCATACTCCGATTCGCTGTCAACAAAATCATCTGTTTGATTGAGCCAACCGCCAAACTACCCGATCGTCACTATCGATCGGCAGGCTCATTTCATCAAAGGTGATAAATCGAATGAGTACCCAATCTAGCCAGCCACTACTCACAATGCTACCTGAGAGAAGTACGGCGTGTCCTTTCAAATTATGATCGACTAAAAAATTCATGGCTGAGACTTAAGTTTTGCCTTGGCTGCTTGAAGTTTTGCTCGAATAGCTTCTTGACCAGGTTTTGGTGGTTGGGCAGCAATTCGAGCAATAAGATCGCGATTTTTTTCTTCATAATAAAGCCGCAGTTCTTCAGCTTCTTTAAGAACCATTTCATACTCAGCTTCAACAGTATCGCGATTTGCCTCAATGTAAGCTAAAGCTGCATTAATTTGTTCCTCAGTCAGGTCAAACAATCCCCTGATAAACTTAGGCGGATATTGAGCCGTCACATAGTCCATGATGTCGTAGATAGTGATGCGCGTACCTGCGATGGACAGTCCTCTTTCTGTACGGATAATCGCTGTTTGTTCGTTAGGTATGGTTGTCATTGTTATAGCCTCCTCGAAATGAGATAGATTTTCCTAGCTGCTTAAATCAAATTATCAATACTATTAGCAATGTTCGAGAGTCCGATCGCCCTTTCATGAAAAATCAAGCTTTTGAAATAACTCGGCAACCGCCAGAGTAAAGCCAGGGACGATATCTTCGCCATCCAGCGAGTCAGCAGACTTCAGCAGGCGATCGGGCTCCAGGGCCGATCGATACACCAAAACATACTGTTCTTTAGGATGAATCACCCAAACCAAACGCGATCCATTATCGAAATATTCCACAAGTTTGTTGTGAATTTCTTCGACTGTATTGCTAGGAGATAAAATTTCTACAGCCAGATCCGGCGCACCTTCTAGAAAGCCGTCGGGGAGCTCATCTAGCCCTTGCAGGCGTTCTTTTGCCATGAAAGAAACATCGGGCGATCGCTTATTTCCTGATTTCATCTTAAAAGCAGTGCTGGAATCGAAAATCGCGCCTAATTTTCGCGTTGATACGCAGTTAAATAAGGCAGCACTCAAAATAACGGCAACATAACCGTGTTTTGCACCAGAGTTTCCCATATCAATTAGTTCTCCATTTACAATTTCGTAGCGGTGTCCATCTCGGTTGAGTGCCATGAATTCGGCATCAGTCCAGATTTTTTGCTCCGGTGGGGTTTCAGCTTGATTTTCAGTTGGGTTTTCCGTGGGGTTTTGAACTAGAGTAACCATAGCTTTCTCCTAAACTTATATTTCTAGTTAAACAAAGTGTCGAAAAATGGCGAAAGTTCACCAAGGATTTTTATTCCGTCCGCTGCACCGCAGTATTTGACTGCTGACGCTGTGCAATCTCGATTAACATCCTCAATGCCTCATTCACTGCTGCATCATTAGGAAAAGCTTCGGCAATATCGGGGTCTAAAAGCACTAAGTTTGTCCCTGCACGATATCGCTCAACATACTTACCTTTAACACCTCCTTTCATCTGAGCAAAGTCATACTCAGCAAGTAAGTCGTCTTCCATTTCGTTCTCTTTATCCTTCTTCATAAAACTTCTGCTCCTGGCGGGTAGCTTTTCTGGCGCTAATGATTCGTACTTTTTCTCCTCGATCGGTGTGTGCAACAATTAAAAGTTGCTCATAAGCTGTTGTGCATTTAATTTGTATGTTGAGGGCGGGCAGGATGCCCACCCCACAAGAGTAAAAATTTATTTGACTATGCAATTTAAATGCGGATTAGCTTACCTAGATATGCCAATTATAACGTAGTGACTTTCTCCGATGGAATGCTGATAATCGGGAAAGGTTACAGATAGCGGGTCATTAAATACCGTTGCGGCTTCTGGAAACGAAACACCATGTTTCTCAAGGTTTAGTATTGCTTTGTCTGGATTCCATCAAATTCCATAAATAACAGCTTTTGTTTGTCAATTGCTAACCTCCGAGGGATGAGAAAGATCGATCGCCCTTAAAGACTAATCCGGCGGTAGACTTCAGCCATCGGAAGCTCTATATTCAAGCTGTGCAGGACGATCGCCCGATCGATCCCATCGTACACTTGCCACTGCCAGCGATCGTTACTTGGCCGATCGCAATTGTAATATTGCTCAATATATGGTTCCGTTTGACTCACCAGCAGATATTCACAAAAACTAGAAATAGAGCGATATTTTCTGAATTTTTCACCTCGATCGTAAGCTTCCGTAGAGGGCGAAAGAACTTCGACAATCAGTAAAGGATTGAGAATTTCATCCGTGCGATCGTCATTGAATTCTGGTTCGCCATTGACAACCATCAAATCAGTGTAGGTTCCGCACCGATGTTCGGGAATCCAAACCCGCAAATCGCTATTATACAAACGAAAATCGGTATCTCTCAGTAAAAATCCCAGGTAAATTAACAAGTTACAGGCGATCGCACTGTGGACTTCTGAACCTCCTGACATAGCAATAATTTCTCCGTTACAGTATTCGTGACGTTCTTCAGCGGTTTCCTCGATCGCCCGGTATTCATCTGGAGTGAAGCCAGTCGCTGTCGCATCTGAAACAAGATTTGGCGGGTTGGTTTGAGTAATAACCACGATCGCACCTCCTAAATAATTAGACCGTGAACGAACCTGACGGTCAACTGAGTACAGTTAGACAGCAGGCTTCTTTTTCCTTTTTTTCAAAGGCTTTTTTGAGTGACGGAGTTCCCCCGCCACTTTCGTAATTTAGA
>NZ_JAUBWA010000256.1:0-3164 GCF_036702825.1 Microcoleus sp. A003_D6
AATTTTTTTTCTTGTGGAATGGGCATCTTGCCCGTTCCAGAATTTGATTAAAAGGATTTTTGCAAGAGGTCTAATAAATAAGGTGACGAATAGAGCAATAGTTTACCTTGGATTAAGGCTTCTGGGGTTGAATTGTGCAAGTTATTTATTTTTGATTCCTTAAATGTCTAGAATTTACGCATTGACAAAGTAGCTAAAAAGTGTAACTATATTTTTGGTCAGGCTATCGCTAATTAGTAGGGAAGTTGAAATACGAATAATACCTATGTTGAGTCGAGCGGAAAGTTTATTTACCAGAAGCCCTACCAGCGATTGATTTCCTCTAGGCAATACAATCCGCCAGAAACCTTTTCAAATCTGCTTTTCAAATAACCCTGTGATAGGTGTTAAGTTCTTGTGCATTTAAATTGTATATTTCGATGACCATCAAAAATCGTCAAATCCTCTCCCCCTCTCCCCCTCGAACAATATAGACAATCTAGATGCACAACAGCTTATCTCCTGTAAGCGCAAGTAATCGCTTTTGTCAATCCTAGAAACTTTTGCTAAAACCCTGATTATTTCGTTACTTGACAAAAGTTTTCGCTCTACTAATTATGTCTAAAAAAACGGATTTGGACGATCGCAGCGACTACCATATCAACAAATACGGCAGATGAGACCTTAACAAATACGATTTATGGAAACACCTATCATCTCCGCAGATTCCCACATTATCGAACCCCCTGACCTGTGGGTCGAGAGGCTCGACAAACAATACCGGGACAGAGCACCGCACATCTTGTGGAATGAGGAGCGCCAAGGGTGGTTTTTCGTGTGCCAAGGGCTGCAACCTGCCTTGGTCAACTCCCTGTACGCAGTGGAGAAATCTGCCGAAGAGTTTGCCCAGCAGAGGCGGGTGGGGATTGAGGCGACCCGACTTGGTGGCAACGATCCTAGTGAACGCCTCAAGGATATGGAGCGTGACGGTATCGCCGCAGAAGTTCTTTACACCAGCTTAGGGATGTCGTTGTTCTGGCTTCAGGATGCTGCATTCCAGCAAGCCTGCTTCCGTGCATACAACAACTGGCTGGCTGAATTTGTCAGGTATGCGCCCAAGCAACTGATTGGCATCGGACTCATCTCACTTTGGGATGTGGATGACGCGGTTCGCGAAATGAAGCGCTGTCATCAGATGGGACTAAAAGGGGTGGCAATTTGGGCTTCTCCACCCGAAGAACGGGCATTCACCAGCACCTGTAATGACCCATTCTGGCGCGCAGCCCAAGAAATGGAGATGCCGGTGAGCCTGCATATTCTTACAGGCTATCGAGAAAGTCCGAAGGTCTTTGACTACAACACTAATGTGGAGCGGTGTCAACGCAACATGATCTTCCCGGAGGAGATCCAGCACTCTCTGACGGATATCATCTTCTCGGGCGTGTTGGAGCGCTTTCCCAATCTGAAGTTGGTGTTGGCGGAGAACGATATCGGCTGGGTAGCTTACCATCTGCTGCACGCAGACCGTATCCATGTCAAGCTCGGTCCGATCGCCCCCACCTCCCTGACGATGAAACCTAGCGAATACTTCAAGCGCCAGGTTTACTCCACCTTTATGGAAGATGAAGTCGGCATTTTGACCATGCAGATCCTTGGCGCAGATAATTTCATGTGGGGCAGCGATTATCCCCACTATGAGTCAACTTGGCCGAAGTCGCAGGAGATTATCTCGCAGTCGTTTCAAAATACCCCCGATGAGGATCGACTCAAAGTTGTCTACAAGAACTGTGCCAAGCTCTACGGTCTTGATGCCTAAAACTCTAAATTTTGATAAAAAGTGCAATGACTCAACAGCAAATTATTGACCATCCTTGGTATCGATTCATCGACAAAGATATCGAGTCCAGAACCCTAGCCAGTGTCGGCTTCACGAACCTAATCGCGAAGCAGCCCTATGCGATCGATGACGCGACATTTGAGGGGTTTCGATCGCGATATAGCACACTCAAGAAATTTCAGGAGATCACCCGCGACCTTTTTATGGCAAGTCTGCGGGGTGAAGCCGTATCTGCGATCGCAGATACGGTTCTCGCCGGACAGCCACCCTGTCGTGGCAAAGAGTACCATCTCAAACTCACCGAGAAGCAGCTTCAGCTCCCCGTTTTCTTCCGTACCGACGAAGTAGCACCAGGAGAGATTGCGGAGATCCAGTGCTTTGGCTCTGCATGGGAAATCGCAGATCAATTGAGAGACATCTACCTCGCCTTTCCCGACGACTTCGGCGTGCCGACTCGGTTTTTCCGTTCGCTAGCCAGCAGCGTTTCTCAATCCCTACGTAGCTATATCGGCGACCAACCCATAATTCATCATCTGCTCAATAACGCATCACGTCCGCATGGCGGACGCTACTTTATTCAACGGTGTCGGGAGGAAGGGCTGCGTTTTTTTAGCTGGGATGCTGTCGAGTGGAAAGACTGCAATTTTGTCCGTGCCCATGAGTTCTACGACCTCAGATACAATGGCTTTTTCGATCAGTGGATGGAGGCTTGCGAAGAAGGTCGTCTGTTTTTTGACCACCCCCCTACGCCCCTATACGATGCAAAAGTAATCATGGCGTGGCCTTTCTGGAGCAAGTCGCGGGAATACTATTCCGATGACATTCGGGCACTGTTTCCCCATACAGATATCATTACTCCAGAGGGTTTTCGTCTGGCGGATGGTTCCTGGGTCAGCCTTGAAGACTTCTGCCAGATCAGCATGAGTAAGCGCACTTACTACTTTAAATTTGCTGGCACAGATCCGACCCTGAACTGGGGAAGCCGCGCAGTGTATTACACGGGTAGCCTTTCAAGGCCAGCGTGTCATCAAATGTTCGACAGGATTCTCGCCGACTACCAAGTCGGGCATCACTGGATAGTCCAGGAGGCTCGAACCTGGTCTGAGCCTGTTACCGCGATCGATCGAGACGGACAAGAGGTCATCGTAGATGCCTATACCAAGCCCAGCGGCTTTTACAGCCCTGACGGACTGGTCGGTATTTTGATTATGCAGCAACACTCCCGGAAGGTTCACGGCTCGCCGAAAACCGTGATGAGCATCGTGTTCTGAATTGACACTCTCAGCGCTGAAGCGACTGAGATTCTTAAGAAATTTCGTTCTTAATATCCCTATTGCTAGGGTTCCTG
>NZ_JAUBWA010000257.1:0-3143 GCF_036702825.1 Microcoleus sp. A003_D6
GCTCAAAGTAAAACAGAAAGGGGAGGGCTGACGCCTCCCATGTCATTGCAATAAATGACTATAGTTTTACCAGCTATTTGGCTAAAAAATATTTTATTTTTCTGTTCAGGTCGCTGAAATATGTGTATAATCATAAAAATCAGTAAATGTACGGTTGCTTTTACCTAAATTCCTGGATAAAGGGCTACTTTCTCGTTAAATACTTGTTAGGGGGTGTGCCACCTCAGTATAAATGCGGTAGTATTGAGTAATAACTTGTTTAGGGATTTTATGTAGTTTCACGTAAGAAACTCGATGGGCAAGAGCCTAGAATTAAACTCCCAGGCTGAAAGCGTACATTTTCATATTCAACTTTTGCAATCATCAATTGAGGCTAAACCATGATATTTGGAATAATTGGTTCTTCTTTCGTAGTTTACTTTTTGCTAATGTCGATCGCCAATTACGGCGACACTGGAATGTAGACTATTCAAGGCACTCATGCACTCTCTACATTCGGTAGCAGGTCAAAAAAGCTTTGAGAACTTCGGTAGAGCCTGTGCGTGGGACTTGTCTGTGGTGTACGCGATAGAAAAAGAAAATGAATGGATGAAGGAGTCGTTAAGTACCGCTGTGATTGGAAAGAGGCAGCTCCTGTAGCTGCCGGGGACATAGCAGATTTGATGCACTGGCGCGATCGGCTCCACGCTTGGGGATTAATTGCCGTCTACGAAAATGGCATAGGGTTTGGGAATGTCAGCGTCAGGCTCGGCAATTCTTGCCAGTTCGTGATTTCGGGCACCCAGACTGCACACTTGAGTGCTCTGGGGCCTGAATCCTACTGTACTGTCACCGAATTTAACTTAGAACAAAATTACCTCGGCTGCCGGGGGCCCGTACCAGCTTCGTCGGAGTCCTTGACTCACGCTGCGCTGTACCTTCACGCTTTCGATGTGGGCGGGATAATTCACGTCCACAACCCTCAATTATGGCAGCAACTGCTGTTTAAGATTCCTACTACTAGAAAAGAAATACCTTACGGCACTCCTCAAATGGCCTTAGAAATGTTTAGACTTTTTGAGGAGGAGAATTTGGCCGATCGCAAAATTCTGGCGATGGCCGGTCACGAGGACGGAATTATATGTTTTGGCAGCACCTTGGACGAAGCTGGCAAAGTGCTCTCGGCTGCGATTAATGAGATTAGGTTTGACCGCTGAGCTCTAAAACGGTCGATCCATCGCCTGGGTAGTTGCAAAGATCGAGCATAAAACTCTCGCAACCAACTCAAAAATTGCCAAGTGCCTCTTGCCTCTGTGGTAATGGAAAGATATTCTAAATAGCAGATATATACTATATTCAATCGTAAAAGCTGAGAGTGATTGTCAGGAACCTCAGCCTGAAGGCATGAGGCTTGAAAGAGAAATCTGACAAGCCGTTCTGACGGGCCTAAGTCTTAACTGACTACGTTTTTTGAGTCACGACACCCTGGAATGCGTAGCTAGTTCCTTGCTCTGTCGCTGAAGGTTAAACAGTTCTAAGGTCACTGGGACAGTGCTTTCAGCCTAACAAGCTCACTAAACATTGACCGACAAGCTAACTTTACTCCGAAAGGAGATTGAGGCAACCATACCTCGCTGGAGGGGCAACCATACCCCTCCACCCCACAAAAGTTTTAACTCAATGTAAAGCCGTCCTAAAAGGACGGGGTTTCTAACCCATATTTCTGATGAATCCAACTAAACTTGTAAGCTCAAAAGAACTGCAATCAGAGGTATCTCGTCTCACCGAAGAGCTGCAAATGCGCGACCAATTGGTGCAGCAGTTGTCTCAAGAACTTTTCAGACTGGTGAAGGGAAATACGAATTTTGTGCCGGCGCCGGAAGTTTCCGATCGCCACCAAGCTCAAATGCAGGCGATGCGGGAACAACTGCAAGCTGTTGAAGAACAGGTGGGTTTTTATCAGGAACAAATCGCGGAGCGGGATGCTGAGGTTTACCAACTGCGGCAGTCGGTGCAGGAATTGACCGATCGCTCTCGGATGCTGGAACAGGTGGTTCAGGAATTGCCGGGGGTTTACCGCCAGAAGTTTGCCGAACGGATCGAGCCAATTAAGGAAAAATTAGATCAACTGCAAAAGGAAAACCGCCAGTTGCACACTGAGTTGCAAAGCGTAACTTACCGTCTCGCTGTGCGGAGCCGCAAGGCTAAGGGCCTGGATCTGCCTAGTGTCGATGTTGAGGACGATCGGGGCATTCAAATGCCGAGCTTTGGCAATGTCTAAGGTTTTGATTGTGGTGGGTGGTGAGAAAAGTCCGGCCGCAAGTCTCAAGGCGGCGATCGCTCAATCCGATCCTTTAACTGAAGTCAATATCTGTGGGGTTTCGGAACTCAATTCTGGCGCGATCGCTCCGGGTGAGGCGATCGTTTGTCCTTTGACGCTGGATCTGCCAGAAAATCTGGTTTTTCCGGCTCAATACGTGTTTCGATTTTGTGGCAATGTTTCGGCGGCGCGCGATCGAGTGGCTCAGGAGTTGCTTTTTCCCGTCGGCGAGGGCAATTTTTGGCTGCCTGTGGTGTTGACGGCAAAGGGGCCGCTGTATGCTGAGGCGATTAAGTTGTCTGGTGAGTTGAGTTACTCTCAACCGGTGCATTTGTCGGATGTTTGGCGGCAGCAGTTGTACGAGTTGGCTTACCGCTTGCTGAATCTTTTAAATGCGCCCCCGGCGACTTATTTGATGCAGTTCGGGTTTGTAGGGGAAAGGATTTGTTTCGATAGACTTTGGCCTTTTCCGGCTGCACCTGCGATCGCTTCTGTTGGCGTTCAAGTGCCGGATTTATTTGTTTGTCATTGGTATTGCTTGACAAATCAACCTATTTATGATATTCAAATTAGCTCTGCGGTTGCTTGAAGTCTCTGGGAAACTTGAGATTTAAACTCGGGATCTAATTTTAACTAACGTAAATGGGAAGTCCCGCGCTCACCTCCGGAGGTGAGCGCCGGGATGAGAATGAACCAAAAAGCAACTTGAGCGACAGCGAATCAGTATCGTTTGTGTGCGGTATCATTATTTTATCAGTATTTGGCAATCTTGATAAATGTACAAAGCCTACAAGTACAGAATATATCCCACAAGTGAGCAAGAGGTCTTGCTGGCAAAGTCTTT
>NZ_JAUBWA010000258.1:0-3110 GCF_036702825.1 Microcoleus sp. A003_D6
TAAGGCTGAGATGTGCGTATTTAAATAACGACATCAAGCTAAGTATTTCTGCTTAGTCAAAAAGTGGGATGCTCCCGATGCACACTCCCCAAACTAAGGGAATGCCAAATAGCAATTGCAGTCCGATCGCACTTCCAACCAGTTCAGCTAAATCGCAAGCAGAAATAGCAATTTCACAAAGTATCCACAGCAAAAAACTGACTCGCGGACTGAAATAATCTCGACAAGCTTGTGCCAAATCTCGTCCCGTTGCCACTCCCAAACGCACGCAGAGTGATTGCAGCAAAATTGCCATCAAATTAGATAGCAAAATCACACTTAATAGCGCATAGCCAAACTTTGCTCCCCCCGCCAAGTCAGTCGCCCAGTTTCCCGGGTCCATGTAACCCACTGAAACCAAATATCCAGGCCCTGCGTAAGCCAGCATCGTACGCCAGAAACCTTTGCTGTTGGGAACGGGGATGCTGCGGTGGACTTCTGGAAGGCTGGGTTTGTTCTCCGAGTGAGTCATTTGTTTTACGGTTTAATCTTTTTCATATTCTTTTCATAATCTCACAAAGGTAGCGGAATTTCATCAGTCGGATGGCTCAAAATCCGGCGGAGTCACCGTATATTTTAAGGTGTGTATATTTTTGAGGTCGAACCGAGGTGCGCGCGATCGACTATGATGAGGTCGATCGCCAAAAATCACGTTTGTCTGCGAATACTCTATTTCAAAACTCTAGTCGCATTGAAAATAGCGGCTAGCGCCACCCCAACATCAGCAAAAACTGCTTCCCACATTGTCGCTAAACCAAAAGCACCCAAAGCAATAAATATCGCTTTGACTGACAGCGCAAAAATGATATTTTGCCAGACAATATTGTGAGTTTTTCGGGCAATTTGAATGGCTTGGGCCACCTTGGACGGTGCATCTGACATAATTACAACATCCGCAGTTTCGATCGCCGCATCGGAACCCAAACCCCCCATCGCTATGCCCACATCAGCTCTAGCAAGCACTGGTGCATCATTAATTCCGTCCCCGACAAAGACTATTTTATCGCCTTTTTTAGATTGACCGATCAGTTTTTCGATCGCCTCGACTTTTCCTTCGGGTAATAACTCGGCTAAATAGGAATCTAAACCGAGCTTTTTCGCAACACTATCGGCTACAGCTTGATTATCTCCTGTGAGCATCACGATTCGCTCAACACCCAGTTTCTTGAGGTCGCGAATAGCCTGTACTGCGTCTTCCTTAAGCTCGTCAGCAATTAAAATGTAGCCAGCGTAGCGGTTGTCTACTGCTAAATGCACGATCGTACCTTCAGCATTGCAGACATCGTGAGCAATGTTTTCTCGGTGCAGCAAACGGTCATTTCCCGCAAGCACAATTTGATTATTTAATTTTGCTCGGATGCCGTGTCCCGCTATTTCTTCGTAATCTTTCACATCCGATGAATCTATTTTTGGGCCGTAAGCTTCCAGAATAGATTTCGCGACTGGGTGATTGGATTGAGATTCTACTTTAGCCGCTATTGCCATTAACTCAGATTGTGAAAAACCATTCTGAGGCACAATTTGTGCTACTTTAAAAACTCCTTTTGTCAAGGTTCCTGTTTTGTCCAAAACAACGGTCTTAACTGCTGTCAGGGTATCTAAAAAAGTCGAGCCTTTAACCAAAATACCGCGCTTGGCTGCACCGCCAATTCCCCCAAAGTATCCCAGCGGAATGCTAATCACCAATCCGCAAGGGCAGGAAATAACTAACAAGACTAGGGCGCGGTAAACCCATAAAAAGCGATCGGCATTAGTTGCTTCTGAAATGAACAAAGGCGGAATTAAAGCCACTGCTAGCGATGCAAATACTACAAACGGCGTGTAGTAACTGGCAAATTTGGTGATAAATTTCTCAGTTTCAGCTTTTTTGCTTCTGGCATTTTCTACTAATTCCAGAATTCGGGAGATTGAAGATTCGCCGAAGACTTTGGTAACTTTGACGGTGAGAACTCCTGTCTGGTTAATTGTTCCCGCTAAAACTGTTTCTCCAACTTTCACGGTTCGAGGTACTGATTCTCCAGTTAGTGCAGACGTGTCAATCTGAGAATTGCCGTCGATAATTTCACCGTCTAAGGGAATCTTTTCTCCGGGTTTGACAAGGATGATATCGCCGACAGCTACGGTTTCTGGCGAAACTTTTTTGATGTCGCCGTTGTCCTTGAGGTTGGCATAATCTGGGCGAATTTCTAAAAGCGATTTGATCGATTGACGCGATCGCCCTACGGCAAATTCTTGAAAAAGTTCTCCGATTTTGAAAAACAACATCACCCCGACTGCTTCAGGGAGTTTGTGAATAGCGACAGCGCCGAGTGTTGCTACAGTCATTAAGAAATTTTCATCAAAAAATCGACCTCGCAGAATATTGCGACCCGCACTGGTTAAAACATTCCAGCCGCTTAAAAGATAGGCTGGGATGAAAACCAGATATTCACCTACAGAATAGGGCGTGTTGTGCAGTTTTTCTTCAAATATTAAACCGCCGATAAATAGTACAACAACCAATATCACAGGAATCAATTCTTGCTTGAGGTTAAAATCTCCGTTCCCGTGGTCGTGGCCGTGGTCGTGGTCGTGGCCGTGGCCGTGGTCGTTGTGGTTGTGATTCTCATGGCTGTGTTCGTGGTGGTCGTCCTCATGACTGCAACTACAGCAGCCGGAATCGCTGGATTTGGCTTTTTGCATGGTGTTTGCTGGGTTTGGGCTGACGCCTGATAGTATGAATAGACGTTCATATTATATAGGTTAAAAAGACAATATACTAGATTTTGAACTCAAAATATAGCTATTTTTTAGAAGAATATTCTTAAATTGGTAGTGACTGTGAGAACTAATTAAAATAATAACTATTCTCAATTATCGGCGATCGTGAGGAAAGCGATCGCTCATACTTGAGAAAGCTCCGCAGGGTTCGCAATAACACACAATATATATGTCCGCTTATACCAATTTTTTATGAGGCTGCATAGAATCCGATCCCCCCTAGCCCCCCTTAATAAGCAGGGTGGATTAATTGTCATCCTAGAAATAGGTACGTAGTTGGGCTTTAGCCCTCTTGAGACGTATATAGAAAG
>NZ_JAUBWA010000259.1:0-3006 GCF_036702825.1 Microcoleus sp. A003_D6
GTAGGCAGGATAAATCCTGCAACTCCCTTTCATCCCCGGACTGAAGTCACGGGGTTTTCAGGGTATTTCCTATAAGTCCGCGCAGGCGGACTTTGATGAAACAAGATTGCAAAAATCTCGCAAAACTCTTAAGCGCACCAGCGCTGAACCACCAAGCGGATCGAACCGTCTTGATTTTGCTTTTGCTCAGAAACTTGGAAACCCTGCTTAGCGCTTTCATTCACCACAGTATGGTAAGCGTAGCGCTGAGTCACCTTATTGAGAAAACGGTCTACAGACCAAGCTTGCTGCCAAAACTGCAAATCAGCCACCAATTCATACTCAGTCCCGTTCCAGCTAAAACCTAGGTCATAGCCGTTTTCTTGCTCGATCACCACCTCAGCGGTGCTGGTTAGGCCGCGATAGCCTCGCACCTCAGTCGGGCCCGACTTCCAGTCGATACCCAAGTCAGTTAAAGCAGATTCCAAAGAATTCAAATTGCGGATCTGGGTCTTAATTTGGCTAAAGTGTGACATGGTGATTCCAAAAAAATTTAAGTGAACTCAACAAAAAAAATTACCAATCGCTAAAAGCCACTTGGGCCGTCGCTTCGGCTGACTGATGCAGCGCTTGCGTGAAATATTCAGATGTTGACTCTTGATGAAGCACCACGCCGAGCTGAGCTTCGATCGCAGCCGTTACCTCAGCGCAGGAAGCACCGACAATGCCGGTGACTGTTTCCTGTACGCGGCCATCTGGATAGATCACAAACTCTAGTGTTTCCATAATCCGGGCTGACTGAATAGGAATAGTGAGAACAGACACCGACACCAGCAAGCCAGGGACGATGCCTCATGAAGTCGCTTCTTGAGAGTTGGCTGACTGACAAACCGCTATATCAATTTTGACGAATTGATAGGTTTTGAGTCAGAACTTAACAGAACTTATTAATAGGTAGAAGCAATACATCAGTTGTATGTAAAGTTTCGCGTAGATTGTGACAGCAGTCAAGCACCTGAAGGAAGAAGGAAGTTCGGCAACGGATTGTGTAACGGATGTAACGGATGTAACGGATGGATGTTGAGGTTCGAGGGTAGAACGAGGATGTTTCCCACTCTCCCACTCTCCCCCTCTCCCACTCTCCCCCTCTCCCACTCTCTCACTCTCCCACTCTCCCCCTCTCCCACTCTCCCCATCTAATTCCCTCTGGGATCTAAAACGTCTCGCAGGCCATCGCCCAAAAGGTTGAAACCAAGAACAGTCAAGGTAATCAGCAAACCTGGAAACAAAATAGTCCAAGGAGAAGAAAGAGCGTATCCGCCCTTAAAAGCATCAGAAAGCATCGTCCCCAACTCAGGGGCGGGCGGCTGTGCGCCCAAACCCAAAAAACCCAAACCGGCAGCTTCTAGTGTCGCCGTACCAGTGGAAAGAGTTGCTTGTACAACTAGAGGCGCGAGACTTCCCGGCAAAATGTGGCGAAAAATAATCCGCAAGTCGCTTGCGCCCAAGGCCTTGACAGCTAAAACAAATTCTTGTTCCCGCAGAGACAGCACCATACTGCGAGTTAAGCGGATGTAAATCGGAATTTGCACGAGGCTGACGGCGATAATTACGCTTTGCAGGCTCGGCCCTGTGACGGTAACAACGCCGATCGCCAGTAAAATTGAAGGAAAAGCTAGCAAAATATCCGCCAAAGTGCCGATCGCAATTTCCAGCAACCCCCGAAAATACCCCGCCACCAGCCCCAAAAGCGCTCCCACAATTAAACCCGCACCCACAGAAACCAGGCTGACGAGTAAAGATATCCCCAATCCGTGCCACACCCGCACCAACAAATCCCGCCCCAAACCGTCGGTGCCAAACCAATGTTTAGCGCTAGGAGCGACTAAGCGCAACAAATAATCTCGATCGACCGCAGCATCGTAGGGGGAAAGTACGGGGGCTAACAGTGCCGATACCATCAGCGCTACAGTCAAAATTAAGCCGATTTTCCCGGAGGTCGATCGGCAAAATCGTTGAAAAGCTGGTTGTTGAAATACTAAATTTTTATTCAATCTTCGATTTTCCATCTTTTGCTGTCACCAAAAAAACTCAGGACTTATTGCGGAACCTCTGGGTACCCAGATGCCTGTGGTGCCCATAAACTGATTAATTGATTGACAAGAGCTAGCAATTCAGATACAGACTCATTGACTTCGGGTGTCTGAAATCCATGAATAAATCGGTTTCTTACGCTTAAAAGTAGCATTGCTCGATCGTACTCTTCGATTGAAAGTTCTCCTTGGGAATACATATGTTTGATCAGAGATACAGTTGGAAATCTTTCAATGGGAATAGTAACTTCCTCAGCTCGTCTACGCAGGAGTGCTTCAATTGTTCCCCAAAGTGATAAAAACGCGCCTTCATTTTCTCCTAATGAGATCAGACGTTCGCCCTGTGTTTTTCTACTAAAAACTTGTTCCCAAGATAATAGATTGACTTCATTGTCTTCGTCTTTCAGTAAAGCATCTTCAGTAATTAACAAGAAACGCCAGCCTGTATTTTTAGAGACTATTTCAGCAATTTCTTTCAACCTGTCTATGGATGTTTGTCTGGCAGAACGTTTGAATTCGATTATGTAACCTTCGGCTTCGTTCTTTTTTACAATCAAATTTGGACGATATGTCCCTAAATCGAAAGGGATCTGTTCGGGTTCAGGGTCAACCAATACTGTATAGCCTTCTTGTCGGTATTTTTCGGCAATTTTAGACACTGATTTGTCCTGTATCAATTTAGTAGCGGTCATAGATAACTCTCTAATGCTTTTGCTGAATTTATTCTAACGTAAACGCAGTCGCTGCCAGATATTATGCCACGGAGCAACAATGACGGACATAAAGCAACGTCAAACGTGTCACTAAGCGAGCGACGATGAGCCTCCACATCTGTGACAAGTGAATCATCCTCATAAACTAATAGACCTCTTGCAAAAATAACTAGGACGGGCAAGATGCCCATCCCACAAAATTTTTTTTCTTGTGGAATGGG
>NZ_JAUBWA010000260.1:0-2929 GCF_036702825.1 Microcoleus sp. A003_D6
GCTTTTTTCCATGACAATAACTTGCTCAAGTTATCTGACAATACACTCCCATAAATCCATCGGTTTTTCTACCAATAGAATAATTATATTGGCTAACAATTTATTTTGATCGAGTATCTCAATTTGAATAGGTCAAATCCTCCTGATTAAATAATCAGATAATATTGACGACAGACTGTACCTAAACAAGAGAGAATTGGCTCTTCCTTACTTGGTATGCCAAACTAACAATTAAAATGCCAAGTAAGCAAACATCTATTTTTGTAGTTTTCAAAATTTCTAAAGCCATACGCAGAACGTTTTATTAACTTGAGCTTGTTGTTAATACCCTCAACAACACCACTTGTTGTCCTATTATCAAAGTAAGCAATTATTTCGTCAAGCCAATTGGTAATAGTCTTCACACTATCAGGAAAATATTGTTTAGCTCTTTTCTGCCAGATCCCAATTCTCAACAATCCCCTCAACCAATTTGTTTTTTGATTTTCAAATATTTGTCGGAATTTTTCTTTTAATTTATGCATTTCTGCAAGATTGGGACATACTTTTTTGACCTTCATTAATTTGATATTTTGCTTTTGATTTAAATTCTCTTGATTCTTTAATAATGAATATTTACTGTCCTTTATTCCCTCTAATATCTCTTTATATTCTGCTGCTTTTTTACCAGATTTTGATTGTTTAGTTAAATCTATTACTTGCCTTTTTTCGCGCTTTCTTTGTGTATCTAATTCTTTGTTAACTTGTACCATTACATGAAATCTGTCCGCTACTACTTGAACATTTGGCATCAGTTTTTTTACTAGAGTTTTGTAACCTTCCCACAAATCTATACTTACTTCTTCTATTTTTTCTAATACCTCTGAACCCCAGGATTTAAGCACTGGCTCAATTTCGGCTTGCGTTCTTCCTTTGACAATTGCAATCAATTTAGATTTTTCTAAATCGATTAATACGGCACAGTAATTTCCTTGACCTTTTATCAAAGCTATTTCATCAATGCCTAGTTTTTTTAAATCTGATGGTGTTGACGATAATTCTTGTGAAGCATCTGACAACATTCTTTCTATTTCTTCTGTTGTTACTACTCCTTGTTTTGCTACACTATGAATGTCACTTGATAAAACTGATTTTATGATTGTATTTGCTAGTCGTTTTGTATAAGTTCTTCTGTTGTTTACAAAGTCCAATTTTTCGCTAAATGGTTTGCCACATTTTTTACATTTAAACTGTCGTCTATTTATTTCTAAAAATACTAGATGCTCTCCCCAAGATAAATCTTTGACTACGTATCGATGATTTTGATGTAATCTATTACTTTTTGTCCCGCAATGATGACAAAGACTTTCTCCCTTGGTTGACTCCACCTTTAATATTATTCCAATTCCTGGTATTTGACTCATTTGAGTTACTTTAATTCCTTGTATACTCAGGAGTTCTGTTAGAACTTTAGTACCCTTTTTTGTGGTCATGACTGTAATTTGCTCCCTAAAACTCTTGTCACTATTTATAGTTAACAATTAAACTAGCCCCAATGTCAAGCCTGACAAGGGCTTGATTTATATTTTTACATATTTATTCAATTTACTTTACTGATTTAGCTATTGATTTAGCATAGTAAGTAAGGAAGAGCCAGAGAATTTTTCGATGTTCTACCGTTAAATTGCTCACTTGCTTTTGTCCCAGGGCTATTTCATTCTGAATATATCTTTGAGTATGCTACAACTAAAGCCAGCGAGACGTTGAGCTTGAGCCATGTTTTGAAAGCCATGATCGCGATACAAATTCAAGGCAAAATTCCGTGCGATTGCCCAAGACTGAACGAGTCCAACCGTGCGAATGTGGCAAGCATCTTCCCCTTGAGTCACATCACGGACATAATGAACCTTGTTTTCGACTCCCCAATAGCCTCGAATTCTTTGAGCAAAGCAAGCGGCTGTTTCAGTTAATGAAGAGACGTAGTAGCGAGTTTCTGTAGAGGATTCAATGATGTTCGCTCGATAGACATGGCGTTCTGATTCAACTCGAATTAAGGTTTTTAGTCCCGGAAAATCAGGAATTCCCGTCAAGTCTTGACCGATGCTGACGGTACGTTTTTCAATCCGACCATGCCCTTTATTAATCTGAAATGAGGTTTCTTGCGGGTGAAATGCGGCTTCTACTGCGGTCAATAATCCAGATTGATTACCTTTGAGTGCACCCAAGTAATCATTATCACTATCAATTATGATCTGAGCAGTTTTTTTTGGGTGCTGATGGCATCAAAGGCGAACACTACACCTTTAAGCGCCATCTGCTCAATAAAAGCAGGGATTGCCGTGATTTCATTCGTTTTTGAATCCACCGGACTAGGGATCGAGAATCAACCCACGTTCCACAATATACGCACTTACTAGCATTATTGCTGGATGGGAATCGACTGTTGGGTCGTCCGTGGGGCATTCATAGGAGCCACGCAATACTTTGCCATCCAACGCAATCGTTTCTCCGGGCATTGGTTGAATTCCCAAAAACCTCGATAAACAACCGGAATAAGTCTGATACTCTAACCGCAGTAATGTCCGCCGAATCGTGCTGTAGGAGGGTAATCGCCCGAAGGGTGGTTCAAATAAAGTGACTAAGGGACTCGCGGAAAAATAAAATACCAGTCAAAATGGGATAACCGTGATATCCCATTTTGGTAAAGTTTCAGAACGTTGCCATGAGGGTAAATACTGTTTTAACTCATGAGGTAAGACTTTTACTCCTTTCTCATAAGTTGTTTCAATTAAGTTTACAATGGGATTAATTCCTTTCCATGTCATGTTAGATCCCACATTCCGCAGATGTGGCTCGGATTTTCTTATCAGTTTTGAAAAGTGGGAGTCCAAAATTTTTTTCGTTTAAAGTAGGCGGTTTTATCGTCACAATAGCCTAGCAAATTTACCGA
>NZ_JAUBWA010000261.1:0-2894 GCF_036702825.1 Microcoleus sp. A003_D6
GGCAAACACAAAACTTCTCCTCAACGATTAACTATGGATATTTTTAGCGAACTATTTGGCACTTAAGTCTTGCTCTTTTGAGCCAAGTATGCCCATATCGTAAGCCCACGCCTTGGAATGAACTCGCGCCGTTTCCAGGTTTGGGTTCAGCCGCGCCGGCCAAGGCATATAAAATTCTGGCAGTTTAAATGGTTGCATTATCTGCGCGTAACCTTATTATTGACTCTTCTTGCTATTTTTTGCCTACCAATGACTGAGCTGTGGCGGTTGGCGAGCCTTTTCGCCACCGAGAGCCAGGTTTGATATGTGGTTTGTGTGCGATTGTACTCTACGCTATTTCGCATCCACGGTAGCGATCGAGTCAATAAAATTTAACAAAATACGTTGGTGAGGAATGCCAAAAGGTCGCACATCTCTTGACTGCTCAGAATAGCATTTGCCTGCCCGAATATCAGACGGTGCCAACAACTTCATATCCCAACCCTCAAGCAAAACTAAATCCTTGACATCCGCACTAAGTTGTGAGTGAAAAACATGGCGAACAACATCTCCTTCGACATCGCAACAGAAAAAAGAAATACTTGGAGGAGCATAACTAATTTCTTCTTCCAGTTCCCGCAAAACGGCTACTTCCGGCGTTTCTCCCGGTTCCAAGTGTCCGCCAAATAACGCCCAATGTCCGGGATACCTGATATTAGGAATATCGTCCCGCAACTGACAAAGAAACTTGCCGTCTCGGTACAAAATCGCGATCGCAACGTGAATTTTAGTCATAAGAAAGTTTGGCAACGAGCAATGTACGGGATTTCACGGATTTAACGGATGATATTAAGTATAGAAGGAAAAGGGAAAAAGTTATCTAGGAGAGAGGGAAGTAGTTTTAAGCTGTTACGCATTTAAACCATTAACGATCGAGGTAAGGTGCGTCAGCTAGAACACTTACTCTACATGGGAAAGACTTATTTACTGACGCACCCTACTATCATCCTTTAAATGCGAAACAGCTTACCCTAATCTGTAATATTAACAAAAGAGCCGATCGACCTGCCCCGACCGGGATATTATAGTCTAGCAACTTTTAGGATAAATAAAGATACCCACATCGCTTTGGCGCAAGTATAAATCTTTAATTTTTTTGAAAGGGACTTACTGAATTATTGAAACAAATTAGCAGACTGCTATTTTTATTTATTGGTCGCTGGAGTGCGCTTTAATTGTTCCATTTCCTCAACATAAAGTTCACCTAAATCCTTTCCTGCCAATTCCTTCAGAGTAATACTCTTGTAGCGGACTTCTCCCTTCAGCAACACTTCATCGCCAAGCTGGGGCAAAGCTTGGTTAGTTAAAACCCAAATCGTACCCGTACCGTCTTGAAGTTGATAAGCCGCATTCCCCACAAACGGAGCACGATTTTCCACCTTTCCCCGGAGATAAACTTCACCATCGACTTGCCGCTTTTGTTGAATGTCGCCAATGCTAGCAACATTAAAACCAAGATTGAGTTGAGACATGGGTAAATTGCCGCAACTGAAAAAACCGCTGGCGAGGATTAGCGACAAAGAGCCCGTGCAGAATCTTTGAACCCAAACTTGCTTAATTGCAGTAGTCATTCGTCAACTAATTTGAGATTTGAGATACGACTTACTTTAACAGAATCCAAAGAATCGATCGCAAGTAAGAAATTTCTCTAGTGTAGTCCTTGGCGGGGATTAAGCTAAAATCTAAAATCGTCAGCCCCTAACCCAGAGTCTACAATGGATGCCAAAACTGCTCAAATACTAGATGGCAAAGCTTTAGCGACAAAGATTCAAAGCGAGCTGAGCGATCGAGTCCGCGCCCTACAACCCCAAAAGGGGCGTCCTCCCGGACTTGCGGTACTGATGGTGGGCGACAACCCAGCTAGCGCAGCCTATGTTCGCAACAAAGAGCGAGCCTGCGCTAAAGTTGGCATAGCTTCCTTCGGCCAGCATTACCCCGCAAACGCTACTCAAGCCGAACTAGAACTTGCAATTCATGCACTCAACGAGGACGATCGAGTAGATGGCATTTTAGTGCAACTGCCGCTACCAGAGCACTTAGATGCAATTTCGCTGCTGTACCAAATTGCTCCCGACAAAGATGCTGACGGACTTCACCCTGTAAATTTAGGCCGTCTCGTGCGCGGGGAGGAAGGTTTGCGGAGTTGTACTCCCGCCGGAGTGATGCGGCTTTTGCAAGAATACCAGATTGATTTGAAAGGAAAAAACGCCGTTGTTTTGGGCCGGAGTATTTTGGTGGGTAAACCGATGGCGCTGATGCTTTTAGAAGCCGATTGTACTGTTACAGTAGCTCATTCTCGATCGCAAAACCTAGAATCCATCACCAATCAAGCCGATATTCTAATCGCCGCAGTCGGCCGCACAGAAATGATTGCAGCTAATATGGTCAAACCTGGATCGGTAGTAATCGATGTCGGTATTAACCGCGTTGTCAATCCAGACGGTACTAGCCGTTTGGCCGGAGATGTTGATTTTGATGCTGTTAAAACAGTAGCCGAATTTATCACGCCGGTACCGGGAGGAATCGGGCCGATGACTGTTGCGATGTTGTTGGAAAATACCGTTTCGACGTACAGTATTAAGTAGTCATTAGTCTTTACAAATACACCTAACGTAGGGTGCGTCGCTGCTGAAACTTTGGGTGAAAAATCGAGTTTTCAGGAAGCGACGCACCCTACAAAACACCTAACGTGGGTGCGTCGCTGCTGAAACTTTCGATCGTATTTGAATATCTAAGGGTGGCGACGCACCTGACTTTACCGTAGGGTGCGTCGCTGTGATATTAGACCTCTTGCAAAAATCCTTTTAATCAAATTCTGGAACGGGCAAGATGCCCATTCCACAAGAAAAAAAATT
>NZ_JAUBWA010000262.1:0-2891 GCF_036702825.1 Microcoleus sp. A003_D6
TCATCTTTATTTGGCAATTTTACTAGCTTTTTCATTTTAACCCTTTTTTGGCATACTCGCCAAAGTGAGATGCACCCCATCGAGTCATCGAGTTATCTCAGGCAATTGGCTTAAGAATCCGACTAATTTACTACCCACCCTATCATAGCAAGTATAACCCAATTGAACGGTGCTCTCTCAGCACTTGAACATTATTGGAAGTGCGATTCGTTGATTAGTGAATCTCGGTAATCAATCCGTAAATAACTAATGAGCGTGAAACTTGACCCCTAGGTTGAGCACTGAACTCTCAGATTGATGAAGGTGCAAGTCCTTCCCGCAAGATTCATGCGTGACTCCTTATCTGCCCACACCGACCAAGTTCAATTCTTGGAGAGTGAAGCTGGGAACAGGGCGCAATCAGACGGCTGTTACGGGCTGACACTGGTGCTAACAGGGAGTTCCCACGGTGAAACCGAGCCTAGAAAAGTAACTTAAATGTAGGCAGGGCATAACTTATAAAACCCTGACCTCATCAGAGCTAAAACCCGACGCATCTTTCCGGAATAGCGTTCAGAATCCTGGGTTTCTGATAGTTAAAATGGCTACACCTAACGGAACAATTAATCATCTGAGGGAACGAATAAAAACGACTTGAGAGTCATGGATACGTCGATTTCCATGTAGGTAAGATGAGATACGGAACTCTCTCAAGACGGGTAGGATGCGAAGTAATTTTCGCAAGGTATTCAGAAAATATTCAACGGAACAGAGCATGATTAGGCACATCGGCAACGATAGTGAATCTTGGAAAAATCTACCCTGGAAGAAATTCCGCAAAGATTTATTCCGCCTACAAAGAAGAATATTCAAAGCAGTTCGAGCAGGAAACACGCGGAAAGCAAGGTTTTTGCAAAAACTTATTCTGAAATCCAAAGCTGGTAGATTTCTAGCAATTCGACAAGTAACACAGCTAAACACGGGTAAGAAAACAGCAGGTGTTGACGGTGTAAAATCCCTAGGCTTTACAGGACGTTTCGACCTAGAAACAATACTCAAAGAGTCGGCAGGTAATTGGCATCATCAAGGACTACGGGAAATCCCAATCCCTAAAAAGGACGGGACAACCAGAATGCTAAAAATCCCAACTATCGCGGATAGAGCTTGGCAATGCCTCGCAAAATACGCTTTAGAACCAGCACACGAAGCAACATTCCATGCCTACAGCTACGGGTTCAGAACTGGACGCTCCGCGCACGATGCACAGAAAATCCTGTTCAACAATCTAAGAAGCTACTGCAATGGAACGGAAAAACGAGTGATCGAACTCGACATTGAAAAATGCTTCGACAGGATTAGTCACACCACCATAATGGACAACCTGATTGCGCCCAAGGGTGTCAAGCTCGGAATCTTCCGATGCCTAAAAGCTGGGGTCAACCCCGACTTCCCGGAACAAGGAACTCCTCAAGGTGGGGTGGTGAGTCCCCTTTTAGCCAACATCGCTCTTAACGGGATTGAAAGTATTCACAGATACCATAAGGATGGATTTAGAATAACAGACAAAACCCCAGCGTCAAATATTGTCGAAACATCAATCCGTTATGCGGATGATATGGTGATAGTGCTTAGACCTCAAGACGATGCAGTAAAAATACTTTCCGACATTGATAACTTTCTAGCAGCACGAGGTATGAAGGTAAGTGCTAAGAAAACCAAAGTAACCGCTGCGACAGATGGATTCGACTTTCTCGGCTGGCACTTCAAAGTGTTAAGCGACGGCAGATTCAAAAGTTACCCCTCAGTGGATAACTTTAAAAAATTCCGTTTGAAGGTAAAGAACATCGTTAATTGCTCGAATTATGGTTCTCAGGTAAAAGCCGAAAAGCTAGCACCAATAGTTAGAGGATGGAGAAATTACCATAGGTTCTGTGATATGTCAGGAGCCAGATTCTCACTTTGGTTCTTAAATCACAGAACATACACGGTATTTAACCAGGAAACCAAAAATACCAGAGAATCAAGCGTTAAGCTTGTTAAGAAGGCATTTCCAACAGTTCCTTACTCCGAAAATAAACACATCAACGTCAAAGGGAACAAATCCCCCTATGACGGAGATTCAACCTACTGGAGCGAACGCAATAGTAAGTTATATAATGGGGCTACCTCTAAAGCTCTCAAAAAGCAAAACCATTCATGTGGTCATTGTGGAATGAAATTTATAAGTGATGAACCTGTACATTTACACCACATCGACGGAAACCATGATCACTGGAAACCTGAAAATTTTCTAGCAATACATAAATCCTGTCATGACTATTTACACATGGGCAAAAGGGTCACTCCCTAAGAATATCGGGAGCTGGATGCACGAAAACGGGCACGTCCAGATCTTACTGAGAGGTGCTGGGGATAATACCCCACATCGACTCAAACTGGTGCTATTTTAGATTCGGTTGAAACTGCTATAAACAGGGCAGGCAACATGACGTGGCAAGGGATTAAACCGATTGTACATTTGGTTGAGACAACTTACGAGAAAGGAATAAAAGTCTTACCAAAAAATTTAAAAGAGTATCTACCCTTATGGCAACGTTCTGAAACTTTACCGAAATGGGATATCACGATCACCCCAACTTGACTGGTATTTTATTTTTTTGCGCTTCCCATAATTTTAACATTGGTCTATCTGAGGCATATGACAACATTTCAAATTCTGGGAATCCAGTTTGGAGTAAGCGAGTCTACAGCTAATAATACGTTTAATTATTGGTTGCCGTGCATTACGAGAATTGCTACCATGTAGCTTACTTGAACAAGTAAAAAAAAATGCTGCTGACTATGAAACAGTCAAAGAAATACTCACAGAATATGAATTAATAGTAGATACCTACGAACAAGTCAGAGAGAGA
>NZ_JAUBWA010000263.1:0-2848 GCF_036702825.1 Microcoleus sp. A003_D6
GTTTTGTTGGACGCTGTTCCCGTTGAACCAGGAAGCCAGCGCTGTACCACTTAAGTGGTCAGCGTCTGGTAGTTCACCCGGATATCCCTGGCGCTACACCGAGGATTTTGGTGAAAAAACCCGGTTGCTGCGTCCAGGACTATAAAGCATCACATTTATCTTTCATCCTCCACCGTTTGCAACTAATACCAGTTTCACAAAAAAATGCAACTGTAGGTAAGCTTCAAATCCTTATGCAGTAAGTCATTCCCAATTCTTTAATTGAAAATCGAAAATCCAAAATGGTATTACCCACCGGCGGGGCTACCCGATAGGGGAAAAGCACCCGGACGTACTTTAATTTTCTGAACTTGACCCAAACGGTTAATTTCCACTTCGAGTTCTTTGCCTACAACAGTGCTTTCCACCCGTTCTTGCACGTCCCCGGGAGTGTTCACCGCAATTCCGTCAACTTTTTGAATGACATCTCCAGCGCGCAAGTCGGCTTTTTGAGCGGGGGAATTTTCCACGACTCGCGTCACGGCTACGCCTCGATCGAGGGTAATTTTATTATTATCGAGCTGTTTGTTGAGTTCTGCCTTGGTGGCGGCAGTCAAGCTGACCATTTGAATGCCGAGATAGGCGTGTTCGGCTTTACCTTTGGCGAATAACTGATCGGAAACTCGTTTGGCGGTTTCGATCGGAATTGCAAATCCCAAGCCCTGAGCGTCAGCGCGAATGGCGGTATTGATGCCAATTACTTCGCCTTGGTCGTTGAGCAGCGGGCCGCCAGAATTGCCGGGGTTGATGGCGGCGTCGGTTTGGATGAAGCGGACTCGCTTGTCGGGGATGCCGACTTGGGAACTCGATCGACCCGTAGCGCTGATAATGCCCACAGTCACGGTATTGTCGAGACCTAAAGGATTGCCGATCGCGATCGCCCACTGTCCCGGTACAATATTGTCCGATCGGCCCAAAGCCACCTGCGGCAGTTCCTTGGCATCAATCTTAACAACAGCCACATCCGTCAGCGGATCGACCCCCTGCACCTTACCCTCAAACTCGCGGCCGTCTTTGAGCGTCACCTTGACGGTATCCGTCCCGGAGACGACGTGAGCATTAGTAACGATGCGGCCGTCTGGAGTGAGAATAAATCCCGAACCCGTACCTCGCTTGACTCGTTCTTCCGGCTGCGGCAAACTGTCTCCAAAAAACCGACGAAACAAAGGATTTTTGAAAGCTTCCGGTACTTGATTCGTCACTTTGCTCGATGCGTCAATCCGCACTACAGCCGGGCCGACTTTTTCGGCTGCTTCAGCAATAAAATTGGGATTGGTGCGATCGACCGCCCGATTTTCCTGAACTGGAGGAGACGCATAGGGGGGGATTTGCTGGCGCACGACGGGTAAAACCAATGCGGTTTCCAGATTGTTTGGGCTTTGCAGATAGCGATTTCCCAACCATCCCACGCCTCCCCCGATCGACAGCAAAGTCACATAAAGGGTCGCTTGCTTAAAAGATAAACTCATTTAATAACTCCCGCTAAATACCTCATCCCCGCAGACAGTTCCGAATCAAGCATTTTTGTCTTGGCGACGGGAAGAAAGCGGGGCGGGGAGTACCGCTTCCTCAAGAACATAGCTGTTAACAGGCAGGCGCCCATCGGCATCACAAGCAATTTTTGCCTGATTTGCCAAGAGCGACCAAAACTAATAATTCTCATCCTAACTTGGCTTAGCCTGGGATTTGTAGTCTCCAGGGCGGGTAGAGCTTTCAAATATCCAGTTTTACTCGGATCGAAAATTGTCAATTGTCCGAAATGAATACTTTTTTCTCTACCTAATGACTTTTAAACGCTTATTTCCGCTCATTTCTGCACTACTTTGGTCGATCGCACCCGTTGGGAAAACCGCGGCAAATACCGAGATCCCACCTGCAAATCTTCCTTCAGGTACACCTGTAGAAAACCCCGACCCCGCCCGCGATTGCCCGGAACCGGCTAGGTCTCGGTTGCGCCGCCACACTGCGGCCCAGGGCGAAACCATAGAAAGCATCGCGCGGCAGTACAATGTGATTCCTGCGGCGCTGGTCGGGATAAATCCGATGTTGCGGGGCGGGCGAGTAGCTGCCGGAAGTGCGATCGTCATTCCTCCGTACAGCGGCATCGAGGTAGAAGTACCTGCGGGCTGGAATTGGCAAAAACTGGCAGAACGTTACAAAGTACGCGCAGATTTGCTATTTGAGGCGAATGGGTGCAGGCCTTTGGGGCAAACGGTGTTTGTGCCTGCGGTGAATAGGTCGATCGGGCCTTCTATAAATCCCGATGCGACGCCATCGGTGCAAGGATTTCCGCTGCCCGCCCCAGCGGTAGAAGCTTTGCGTTACGGGCGGCAGTGGCATCCCGTGCGCCGCGAATTTTTTTTCCACAGCGGCGTAGATTTTTTGGCGTCGGAGGGTACGCAGGTTTTGGTGGCGGGCGAGGGGACTGTCGCCTTTGCCGGGCCGCAGGGGGATTACGGGAATTTAGTGGTGGTTAACCATCAAGCGGGGAAGCAAACGCGCTACGCTCATTTGAAAGATATTGCCGTAAAAGTCGGTCAAAAAGTGCAGTCTGGAGAAGTTTTGGGAACTGTGGGGACGACGGGAAAACGGGACATTCCGCAGGCTCATTTGCATTTTGAAGTTCGGTACAATTCGGGTTTGGGTTGGGTTGCTGAAGATCCGCTGCTTTATTTGCAACCCACATTCCGCAGATATTTAACCAGATGTAATTGATGATGAATTCGGAATTGCTAAAGCCCGAAATGGTTGCCGTGCAATCATTTGGGCTTTTTTAGTGTATAATAAATTCTTCTAGTAGAGCAACTCG
>NZ_JAUBWA010000264.1:0-2680 GCF_036702825.1 Microcoleus sp. A003_D6
AATATTACTGGTAAAGGAGGAGTACCGGCGAATCCTAATGATGCGCTCAGTAGCGATTCTGCTCAGTTTAATTGGGTAGAACCGAGTGCAGCCAAAAACTCGGCAACAGATGGTATAACAGATAGATTGTCGGTAGGTAATACAGTTAATTCGAGAGAAATCCTCCCGGCTCAAGGTTGGGTGATGAATCAAGGAGGGGAAGTGACGTTGGTGGGATATAATCCGGGGGCTGGTGCTTCTGCTCGTGTTCCGCAGCCGACGGGTGCGTGTGTACCGCGATAGGTACTCTTCATATTTTAGTCGTCGCGCGATCGGTTTTAGTCGTGCGATCGCTTTTACTCATTCCAATTAACAGGAGTTGAACGATGCCCCGCCAATCTTCCGCCCTACTTTTTGCTTTCTTACTACTATTTCCTTTACCCGCCCTCGCTCAAATCGTGCCCGATCCTAGCTTAGGCGCAGAAAGTTCGCGCACTGTTCCCGCAACTATCAACAATTTACCATCCGATCGCATTGAAGGCGGTGCAACTCGCGGCCCTAACTTATTTCACAGTTTCCGAGAATTCAACGTCGGTGAAGGCAGAGGAGCATATTTTGCCAATCCTAACGGCATTGCTAATATTTTCACTCGCATCACAGGTGGCAATCCTTCCAATATTTTAGGAACATTAGGAGTACAAGGAAACGCCAACTTATTTTTAATTAACCCGAAAGGAATTGTCTTCGGCCCCAATGCTCGATTAGATTTACGCGGGTCATTCTTAGCATCAAGTGCTGATAGTATTGTTTTTAACAACGGCTTTGAATTTAGCAGCACTAACCCTAGTGCAGTTCCATTATTAGCGATTAATATTCCTGTGGGTTTGAGATTTCGAGAAAATCCCGGCACAATTGTCAACACTTCCCAAGCAATCGGCCCCACACCAACCTTACCACCATTACCCGTAGAAATTCCGATTTCTAACAAACTCGGTTTAGCAGTAGATCCCGGTCAAACTTTAGCCTTAATTGGCGGTGATATTCAACTACAAGGCGGAAATTTAACAGCTTATACAGGACAAATATTACTGGGCAGTGTGAAAAGTCCAGGTTTAGTGCAATTTGAACCAACGGCTTTAGGTCTGAATTTAAACTACAGCAATATTCAGAACTTCGGCAATATTCAACTCTTAGATTCAGTGATAAATACCAGCGGATTAGGAGGTGGCAAAATTGATATCAGAGGTGGAAACGTCACCGTCAGCAGTTCGGGAATTTATAGCCTAACATTGGGAAATATTGATGGTAGAGGCATTGACATCAACGCCCAAAATTTGCGAGTAGATAAAGGGTCGCAAATTTCCACCTTGACACTGGGAGATGGAAACGGGAGTAATATGAACATCCGCGCTACTGACTCAGTAGAAATGATTGGGTTGGGAATAGGAGGCTATCAGCGATTTTATACCCAATATATATTATCTGGAACCATCAACCCCTTTGACCCCCAAATTGTAATTAATAGTGGTACTGTGGGCAGTGGAACTTCTGGAGAGGTTAACATCGATACCGGACGGCTGCTGTTGCGTGATGGGGTAGTAGGCGGTACCGCCACCCTGGGTGCTGGAAATGGGGGAAATTTGACTGTCCGCGCTAACACTTTCGAGATCGTTAGTTCAGCAATCAATAATGGAACAACTAAGCAAAGTACCGGCTCTGGCGGTAATATCAATATTGAAGCCCAACGCTTAATTGTACGCGATGCTGGTGGTTTGGTCAGCATTAGCCGCAGTGATGGAGCATCAGGAAATATCACGATTAAAACAACTGAATCTGTAGAATTGTCAGGGGGAATTCCTGGAAGTCCCGCACAAACCCGCATCGGTACAAACTCTTTTGATGGCAATGGCAAATCGGGAGATATTACCATTGACACTAAGCGGCTAAGTGTTTCTGATGGAGCCTCAATTAGTTTATCAACGGGTGCGGTTATTGGGCAAGTCGTGTTTTCTAGGAATGGGGGTGTAGGAGGAGATTTAACTGTGAGAGCTTCGGAGTCGATCGAAGTGAGCGGGGTATCTGGAGTTTTGGGAAATGTGGGATTCGGAGCGAGTGCTCTGGCTACTCAAACTTCAAGCTCTGGCCGGGGTGGAGATATCCACCTCTCTACACCGATGCTCGCTCTGCGGAATGGGGGAATTATTTCTGCGGCTTCTTTGGGTGCAGTAGATGCTGGAAATATTACAATTGATGCCGATCGCATAGAAGTTAAAGGTGCGGGGAGTAACGGTCGTTTCGCAAGTAGAATTGAGGCTTCGGCTGGCAGTTTTTCTATTATTGTCAATCCCAACGCTACGGGGAATGCGGGTTCGCTGAATTTGAATGTAAATCAATTGAGTATCCGGGATGGGGCAACGGTTAGCGTTCAGTCTTTAGGGAAGGGAAGGGCTGGCAATATTAATGTTGTAGCTAACTCAATTGCCTTGGATAACAAAGCCCGTATCGACGGTACAACTGACTCTGGCGGTGGGGGAAATATTAATATCAGAGCGCAAGATATCCAATTGCGGCGCAACAGCAGAATTACGACGGATGCAGGTATTTCTGACGGTGGCAATATCAGGATTAACAGCGATCTTTTGGTTGCCCTCCCGCGAGAAAATAGCGACATTACAGCTAATGCTCGCACAGCTACTGGAGG
>NZ_JAUBWA010000265.1:0-2678 GCF_036702825.1 Microcoleus sp. A003_D6
CGACTCTTTTGACGATACCACGAACCAGACATTTGTGCAATTGGTATGTCTAGTAGGCAGGATAAATCCTGCAACTCTCTTTCATCCCCGGACTGAAGTCACGGGGTTTTCAGGGTATTTCCTATAAGTTGACTAATGGTTTTTTCTGTAGACGAGGCAACAATAATGTATTTAAAGCGAGTTAACCATTTGATCGAAAATGGCGATCGGAAAAATTGGTCGAGGGTTGGGACTTTAACTTAGAAGTGATATCGTAGTATCGGTAGATAGTAGATTTGCGGCTGTCAAACAATTTGAGAATTGAATCAATAACAATTTCTGTAACTATCGGGTTAAAGTCGGAAATAAAGTCGTCGGCGTTTAGATTGTGTTTAAAAAATTCCTTAGCTCGATCGCACTGATAGTGCATTTCGTCAAAGCCAACAAATTTTACCACAAACGTTGTCAGCGGCGAGTTCTCCAAATCGGTATTAGAAGTGCTTTTAGCCCGCCCATTTTCTAATAAATTCAATACTTCCGCTTCTAATTTATTTTTAGGTTTGTAAGGTTTCTCTATTTCTGGAAAAAAGCTTTCTAGGCGCACGCAGTTAGCAGATTTATCGGGAATTCCTCCCATCATCATCGCCAGAGAAACATCGATCCCCAAACCCGAAGAAAGAGCTTCTAGCAGGGCGAGAGCAGCCAGTTTGCACCCCAAATAAACCTTCGCAATTTCGAGATTGTACTTAGCAGTAGTTTCCCAGCGCTCATAGGTGCGATCGTCTGGATATCCCTCAAACTGGCGAAAAATCACCTCTGGCTTGAGATAATTCAGAAAACCTTCCATCTTCAGCAAAGCAACTCGGTAGTCGCGAACCGTGTAAAAACCCCAGGAGATGAGATTGTGATTGGTTTCCGGCAGTAAATTCCAGGTATTTGCCAAAAAATGGGCTGAACTATGGTGAGCAAAACTCATCACATCCCGGTTAGAAATTCGCACAGCTTTTTTCACCGTTTCCCGCAGTTGCTCGTCAGTCAAACTGAGTTTAAACAGGCTATTTATTGCTTGCAAGCGGTTATAAAGGTGCTGGCTTACCGTTACTCCCCACTCAGCGGAGCGAAACGGAATTGTTGCTTCAATGCAGCCTGCAATTTGAAGCAATTGCTCGCGTTTGAGGAATGGTTCTAGAGCTTTTGCTGCTACCACAGCGCTGAGAAATTCGTTTTGTCCGGAGAAAGGATTGAGAACTTCGCCCGGTTCAAAATTGAATACCAGCATTACCATCTCGAAGATAGCATCCGCCGAAAGTTCAGCTTTATCGCGAATTTGTAGCTGTTTGTCAACCTCTTTTGCAACAGGAGTGATGTAGTAGCTGACGTTAAAGTTTATGCTGCGATCGACTTGCACGTAGACGGTATCGTGAAATAAAGCGGCCAAAACCTCGATCGCGTCTTCATCTCCCCCCACATCAAAAATATGTTCGGGAGTGTGAAAAAACCGCCAGGGCCCCATCATCGGCTGAACAATCAGTTCGGCAATCCGAGCGACTTCACTTGGTTCGACTTTTGCTTCCAGGCGATCGATCGCCCAAATCAGCTTTTCTAAGCACTGTAAGTAGGCTTGTTTGCTATCCATCGCAGTCTTTCCCAATAACATTGCTGTCAGTCGATTTTAGATTTTAGATTTTAGATTTTAGATTGACTCCACAGATGAATGTGGGAGCTTGTACCTTAGTCTAAAATTTTTATATCTCCACGACTGGAATCGGGGGCTTGTCTCCGTTTTTGGGCGGGGTCACCTCAGCCACCCTGCTGTTAGTTTGATTTTTTCCTAGATGCGCCCGGCTTTTTTTAGTTAGGATTTTTGAGCTTTTTGTTGAAGACTTTAGCGGCAATTTAGGAAGCAAATACTTAGTTAAAATCCACTTAATTGCCGCTAGCTGACCTCCCCTGTTTTCCCAGTTTAATTAGCACAAAGTATGACAAGTAAAGTACATAAATCGCTAAACCGATCAGAGCCAACAATCCCAAAAATTGAGGGTTTGCTGTAGCGTGAAACATCTGTTTGTACAGCCAAGCCGGGTCTAACCAAACGCGGCAAAAAGGTTCGTCAATTACTTGAACTTGAGATTTAAAGGCACAGGTTAAGAAGGGAATTTGAGCTAGAGCGCCCAAACCGCTGTAAACAGTAATTGCCCACCGCCAAGCTGTAAAGGCCAGTTTCAAAGGCGACTGGGGTCGATCGGCAATTTCTTCGTTTAAATCCTGCCAAAACCACAGACAAGCAGGAATCAAAGCCCTCCCCATCACCGACGACACAAAGCTCACAGGCAGCGCAGCCATCATCAGGTAAAGTGTAATTGCCAGCAAACTCGCCACCCGCCAATAAATCATCAACAAACGGACGATCGCGTCAGATGAAGCAAAAATAGCCCAAATCAGCACTACCAGCGGGATCGAAACGGTTAATAACACAGACAACCGGTAATCCATCCAGACTAGCGGTTGAAACCAAGGCCCGGTGGCTGCCAATAAAAGACTCAACATCTTTGGGAAAATATACTCACTTATTTGTGACAAATTTTACTATAAAAATGCTAAAAAATCAGCAATGGGAACACGCTGCTTTATAAAACTTACCTAAACCTACCTAAAGTCGTCTTTAGATACAATTCAGGGTTTACTTCCTACGCTGTTGG
>NZ_JAUBWA010000266.1:0-2659 GCF_036702825.1 Microcoleus sp. A003_D6
AGTTTTTGAGCAACAGCTTGCCTTATATTCAAAGGCAGCTACTTTTAGATGAGCTCATTTTTAGTCTAAACTACAGCTCAAAATTTGGAATTGCGAAACTGGAGAAGTATTTTGTATCCTGCAAGGTCATACTCTGTGGATCAGACGAATAGTATTAACACCAGATGGGCAAAAGGTGATTTCCACTTCGGCTGATTGTACTCTTAAAATTTGGGACTTGCAGACTGGGAAAATATTACACACTCTCGAAGGTCATACGGGAGAAGTCACAGCAGTAGCAGTGACGCCGGATGGGGAAAAAGTAATTTCTGCTTCGGCTGATTGTACTCTTAAAATTTGGGGCTTGCAGACTGGGAGAATACTACGCACTCTCAAAGGTCATACAGGAGAACTTACAGCAGTAGCAGTGACACCGAATGGTAAGCAGGTGATTTCTGCTTCAGATTCATCTGGGATAATAGCCGATACAGTTTTCAAAGTCTGGGATGTAGAGTGTGGAACCGAACTGTGTAGCTTTAAAGATCTAACCAACCGAGTTACAGCTATCGCTGTAACTCTGGATGGAAAACAGATGATCTCAGCTTCAACGGATAAAACGCTCAAGGTGTGGAACTTAGCTTATGAAGCAGAACAACTGACTTCACAAGGGCATACTGCCTGGGTTAAGGACATAGTGATAACGCCGGATGGAAAGCAAGCTATCTCAACATCACTCGACAACACACTTAAAGTCTGGGATATAAAAACTGGAATCGAAAAATTCCCTGCAATCAGTCATCCAGGAGAAATTACTGCGATAGTGGTAACACCGGATGGGAAGCAAGCCATCTCGACTTCAACTGACAGCACTCTCAAAGTTTGGGAGTTAGAAACTGGAAAAGTAAAGCACTCTTGCAAGAGTCATACTGGTAGTGTCTTAGCAGTAACACCAGATAGTCAACAGGCAATCTCTGCTGAAAAAAATATTGTGGAAGTGTGGGATCTGAAGAGTGTAAAAATATGTCGCACCTTCACAGATCATACCGATAACGTCTTTTCAGCAACAGTGACACGAGATAATCGGCAGGTATTCTCAACTTCGCGAGATGCCATAAAAATCTGGGATTTGGAAACTGGAGAAGTACATCACACCTTTAATAGGGATAATACTAACGTTTTGTCCGTAACAGTAACTACGACGGATAAAAAGCAAGTTATCTTTGCTTCATCCGACAATACTCTTGAAGTTTGGACACTGAACGGTGAAGGTAGCCTATCTACTTTCAAAGGGTCTACGGACTGGGTTAGAGCGGTTGCAGTAACACCAGATGGGGAATGGGCGATCTGTGCTTCGCAAGCCATTATTGAAGTCTGGAATTTAAAAATTGGAGTCAAACTGCATACTCTACAGGGTCATACTGATGTTAGAGCAGTAGCAGTAACACTGGATGGACAGAGGGCTATCTCGGTTTCAGAAGATGTTCTCAAAGTCTGGGATGTGAAAAGTGGGAGAGTTATCGATTATTTCATTGGTGATGCTCCGCTATGGTCCTGCGCCATGACATCAGATGGGAGAATTATTGCTGTAGGCGAGCTATCAGGGCGGGTGCATTTCCTGCGTTTGGAAGGGATGTGATGTAGTCAACCCCGATGCGCTCCTTCTTACCTGCGTAGCAGCTTAGCTGTGGTTCTTTATCTGGCTAATTAACAATCACAAACTACGAATTACCAGAGCATAAATAGGGCTTGCGGAGAAAGTCTAAAACCCTTATAGAAAAAGACTTGTGGCAAGTTTAAACCCTTGTAATGTGCAAGGATATAAGCTAATATCAGTCAAAAGCCTAGCAGATCATCACTTTCGCGATGTACCGAAAAGTTGACTAGGGCCCCAAACCCGCCATCCAACTTTGACTTACCCTTTGAGGGGCAATTATCAGAAGATAATCGTTGGGTAATCATGGCAAAACTAATTCCTTGGTTAGAATTTGAAGCCGAATATGCCCAAAATTTCGCAACCGATATGGGAGCTCCAGCCAAATCGTTTAGGATGGCATTGGGAGCATTAATAATTAAAGAAAGGTTAGGGACAAGTGACCGGGAAACAGTAGAGCAAATCCGAGAGAACCCATACCTGCAATACTTTATAGGCCTGACAGCCTATAGCAATAAAGAACCCTTTGATTCATCAATGTTAGTTCATTTTAGGCAGAGAATAGGTATCAACCTAGTAAATAAAATCAACGAGAAAATGGTCAAAGACCATATTGAAATACCAAGGGAAGTCGAAAAAAAAACCTCATTAGAAACCCAGTCTAGTCCCAATCAAGGAAAATTAATATTAGATGCAACCTGTGCACCAGCCGACATTAGATATCCCAACGACTTAGGACTATTAAATCAAGCACGAACGCATACTGAAGAAATCATAGATGCTCTTCACACTCAAAATCAAGACCCAGAAAAAAAGAAGCCAAGAACTTATAGAAAACTGGCGAGAAAAGAATACTTAAAAGTAGCAAAGAAACGGAGAGCATCACAAAAAGAACGAAGAAAAGCAATTAAAAAACAACTACAATACATCAAAAGAAATTTAGCCCATATTCATGAGATGGGCGAATTACAGTGTCTGAGTAAATATCATTATAAAATGCTGTTAGTTGTCACAGAAGTTTACCGCCAA
>NZ_JAUBWA010000267.1:0-2653 GCF_036702825.1 Microcoleus sp. A003_D6
GAAAAAATAACTCTTGTGGAACGGGCCGGAGAGCCCGTTCCATCAATTGATGAAAGGATTTTTGCAAGAGGTCTATTAAACCAACTGTTCAGGATCGATACCTAACTCCCGCAACCGCGCCGCTAGTCTTTCCTCTCGCTGTTGAGATTCTATGAGTTGCTGTTGAGATTCTGTCAGTTGCTGTTGAGATTCTATCAGTTGCTGTTGAGATTCTATCAGTTGCCGTTCCGCCGCCGTCGCCCTTTCACCCGGACTCAAAATCAACCCTCCTTGGGCCGTAAACCACCGCAGCCACAAACGATTCATACTCTTATAAGTGCCTTGCCACCAACCTAATGTCAACTGCAACTCAGGAATAAATAGCCGCCCATCAATTAATTGTACAGGTTCATAGTGGCCACCTACGAGATGAAAAGCTTGCAATTCATCCGTGTAGCGACTGAACACAAAATAGTAAGGAATCCGCAAAATCTGTTCGTAAACTTGCCACTTAGTCGGCGGTTCCCCAGCTTGCTGAACAGTCCGCCCTAAATCTTCATCTTCAGTTCCCGGCGATAGCAATTCCACCACCACAAACGGATTTACCCGTTCTTGCCAAACTACATAACTCAAACGCATATCGCGCCCTTGATAAAGCCTTGGCACACCCACCGCAGCAAACCAATCCGGGCGTTTATGCCAGCGAGGCTCTGTTGCATCGTAATACAAATTTAGGTCACTGGCCGTAAAGACTTGTTCCGCATCCCATCCCGGCGGCAAAAACGTGAATTCCAAGAGTTGCGGCTGATCTAAATGAAAGGTATCTGGCAAACCTGGCTCCTTTGGGTCTTCGCTAGGTAAATCGTACATTGTTGGCAAACTCTGCCGGGGGTCTAGAGGCGGTTCAGCTTGAGCAGGCGGGTAAGTCGGGAATGTCATAATGAATTCTGAGGTTGCTTATCCTGATATGATTATAGCCTTGTGAGAATGTCTGGCATTTCCAAAGAATTCCCATTAACTCTCAATCTCAAATCAACAATCAAAATTCCTAAATCGATATGACTCAAAACTACCGCATCACTCTTTTACCAGGAGACGGCATCGGCCCTGAAATTATCGCTGTGGCGGTAGATGTCCTGAAACTTGTCGGTCAACAATTGGACATCGGCTTTGAATTTCAAGAAGCTTTAATGGGCGGCGCTGCTATTGACGCAACAGGCAATCCGCTGCCTGAAGAAACACTCTTAAAATGCCGGAACAGCGATGCAGTATTGTTAGCAGCCATCGGCGGTTACAAGTGGGATAATTTGCCGCGCGAACAGCGCCCGGAAACGGGATTATTAGGGCTGCGCGCGGGATTAGGGTTGTTTGCAAATTTGCGGCCGGCGACTATTTTACCGCAATTGGTTGATGCTTCTAGTTTGAAACGGGAAGTTGTCGAAGGCGTGGATATTATGGTAATCCGCGAACTCACAGGCGGCATTTATTTCGGCAAACCGAAAGGTATTTTTGAGACGGAAACAGGCGAAAAACGCGGCGTTAATACGATGGCTTACACCGAGTCGGAAATTGACAGAATCGGGCGAGTTGCTTTTGAGACGGCCAGGAAGCGGGGGAAAAGGCTGTGTTCCGTTGATAAAGCGAATGTTTTGGATGTTTCGCAACTGTGGCGCGATCGTATTATTGCCCTTTCTTCAGAATACCCTGATGTCGAACTTTCTCACCTCTACGTTGACAACGCAGCAATGCAGTTAATTCGCTGGCCGAAACAGTTCGATACAATTGTCACCGGCAATTTATTCGGCGACATTCTTTCCGATGCGGCGGCGATGCTAACTGGTAGCATTGGGATGCTGCCTTCTGCTAGTTTGGGAGCAACCGGGCCGGGAGTTTTTGAACCCGTCCACGGTTCCGCACCGGACATCGCCGGACAAGATAAAGCAAATCCCATCGCCCAAGTTTTAAGCGCGGCAATGATGCTGCGCTACGCCTTAAATCAGCCCGAAGCTGCTAATAAAATCGAGCAAGCAGTTGTCGAAGTTTTAGATCGAGGTTATCGCACTGGCGATATCATGTCAGAAGGCATGAAACTCGTCGGCTGTCGGGCAATGGGCGATGCTTTGATTGAAGTTCTGTAGTAACCGATCGCCGCAACGCAGGTTGCGGTATCGCAAAGGTCGCCACCAATGGCTATGGCGACACTTGCTGCTACAAGTAGGCAACGAGAAATTTCCCACCGCCAAGATAGAGGCTGGATGAAAACAGGTTAAATCACAAGAGAGAAGTGAATATGTAAGGAAGCGTAAACATTTGTCCAGTGAACCACTATCAACCGCAACTTTTTCCAAAGTTCAGCAAAGTGATTTGCTTCCGCGTGTAGTTGACTCCACGATCGCAACAAGCGACAAAAATCCATTCTAAATAATTCTTGTTCAAAAACGCGATCGACATTTTGCAAAACCAATATCAAAAGTACAGTCTGTTTTTTTTAATAAATAGTCCTCGAAGTAAGTTGTAATTTTATCGTGTTCGCCGTACAAATTGCTATCCCAAAAGTCTGCTAATTTGTTTTCTAAACCCAAGCATTTGCCAACACTAATAGACCTCTTGCAAAAGTCCTTTTAATCAAATTTTGGAACGGGCAAGATGCCCATTCCACAAGAAAAAAACTTTT
>NZ_JAUBWA010000268.1:0-2598 GCF_036702825.1 Microcoleus sp. A003_D6
CCGGAAACCCTAGTAATAGGGATATTAAGACCGAAATGTCTTAAGAATCCCCGTCGCGATCGCGCGGGGAGTGTCAAACTCAATTATAGATTGTGATAGCTGGTAAAACTGATATCTTGCACCATTCTCAATTACTTGCTTAGGAACAGGCATCTTGCCTGTTCCACAAGAGATAAATTTTATTGTGGAACAGGCAAGAAAGCCTGTTCTTGACAATGGTGCAAGATGTGAGTTTAAACAAAGAATGCAACTGTAGTAGAACCTATTGTAGGGTCGGTGGAGGCGTAGCGATTAATCTGTAGCACCAAACGATAAATCTCCAACCGCGCCACCACCCACCGCGAACCAACAACCGGGTCAATTTACAATTCCTGCTAGCCGCGCTGTATCAGCCAAAAACCTTCGCACTAGCGCGGTATTCTTGGGCCGAAAGCAGCCGCCAACTTCCATCTCCCAAAAGTTCCAAAACCTGCTGGTGATATTTCACTAAACTCAATCGGTGGCCGACACTCACAAAAGTAGTTTTAGTTGCTTGCAACTGCTCGTATAAATGTTGCTCGTTATTCAAATCCAAAGCACTTGTCGCCTCATCCAAAATAGCGTATCGCGGTTGGGTCAGCAACAATCTAGCAAAAGCTAAACGCTGCTGTTCTCCCAGGGACAAAATCTCACCCCAATCTAAATCTGCATCAAAACCGCCCAATCTGTCCGGCAAATCTGCTAAATTTACTGATGCCAAAACGCGGCGCAATTTTTCCTCATCAACCTCGCTGCTGTTGTTGGGATACAGAAGTTGCGATCGCAAACTACCCAAAATCATATAAGGACGCTGCGGCAAAAACAGCATTTCTCCGAGTTCCGGCCGCGCCAAACGGCCGGTTCCCGATTCCCACAAACCCGCAATTGCCCGCAGCAAAGAACTCTTTCCAGCACCGCTTTGACCGACAATTAACAGTCCTTCACCGGGCTGCACTGCTACCGACAAATCCCTAATCAAAGTCTTTTGATGTTTCGGAGTATCTAAAGTAACGTGTTCCAGTCTCAACTGAGAATCAACTACTACATCTATAGCAGTTACTCCGGCATGAGATACGGCTTTTTCAGCTTCCAGAGTATCTGTAAATACAGTCAAACGATTGATACTAGCGGCAAAAGAACTCAGCGGCTCAATCTGAGTTACAATTACAGAAAAAGCGCGCAAAACCTGACTGAAAGCAAAACCAGCTTGACTGATATCTCCAAACTCGATTGTACCATTTTTATCGGCAAAGTAAGCTGGAGCCAGAAACAAAGCCGGAATAATCACAACAGCATATCCGTATCCAGTTGTGAAATAATCCAAGTTCCGCTGCCAACCAATTAGCAAATTAAAATTGCGGAATACTTCCACAAATCGCTGCTTTATTTGAAATGATTCCTGCTCCTCCCCTCCATAAAAAGCAATAGATTCAGCGTTGTCTCGAATATGAACCAGTCCGTAGCGGAAATTTGCTTCTTTTTTAAGTTGCTCGAAATTCAGAGGTACTAATCTTTGACCAAAAACTAGAGTGGCGATCGTGCCCAAAATAGCATAGACAATCAGAAAAATCGAAAGTGCTTTTGAGATAGACCACAGGATACCAGTGAAAGATATAATATCAACTATTGACCCCAAAATAATCAGCATAAATGCCAAACTTGTCCGGGTAAACGATCGGACATCTTCAGAAATTCGCTGGTCTGGATTGTCGATTTCCTTGTGTGAATTTATTTCATAATAAGCCCGATTATGAAAATACCTATCGAGGAACTTATTAGTCATCCACTCCCGCCAGTAGAGACCCAATTTATCTTGGGTATAGCGGTAAATTACCACAATGGGAGTGCCAACGACAAAGACGCTCGCATAGACAAAAAGATACTTCCAATAATTGAGCTGGTCTTTCTTTGCCAGTGCTGTATCAAAAAAGTTACTGACGTAGCTAATTATGACATTCAGACCGCTGACGGAGAGGGACAATAACAGCAATAAAGCTAATAATGTCCACGATTGCCACTGCGGGAGCAATCTGCCTTTGAAAAAGACAAAAGCGCTGAAAGGAAGAACTAACATTAAAGCCACGATCGCAATTGCTGGCGAATTAATAATTCCTTTCAGCAAAGTAACTAACCCGGCAGCAATACTATTGACAAACTCTGGAAATAAGACTTGAGTACCCAAACATACAACGCTGAGGAGTACAAACATCGCAGCGAAGAGAAATATTAACAACAGCGCCACTAATCCTAAAAAAATTCTGCCCCCTCCAGGCTCTAAAGGATAAAAGTAAGGCTGGGCGATCGCAATAAATCTCTCCCACAACTGACGGTCAAATCGATTCATCTTTGCTCTTTACAAAACTACTTCGACTGTTCTAACATATCAAGTCTTGTGACAAACGGCCGCAGTAATTTATTTGGGAGTTGCGCGAAAAAAGCGGTCTCACCCACAGACGGATACTTGTTGTGCGACTGTGGCTGAGACAAAAAAAGTTGGGACGTTATACCAATTTAATGTGAAGTTGCACATATCTCGATCCCCCTAAATCCCCCTTAAGAAGCAGGGTGGATTAATTGTCA
>NZ_JAUBWA010000269.1:0-2519 GCF_036702825.1 Microcoleus sp. A003_D6
TCATTGGTCATTGGTCATTGGTCATTGGTCATTGGTCATTGGTCATTGGTCATTGGTCATTGGTCATTGGTCATTGGAACTAACTACTAACGAGTAACCACTAACGACTGGCTACTAACTACTGACTGCTGACTAATGACTAATAACTAATGACTAATAACTATGACCACCAAGGTGCTTCGCCGGTGCGGAAATCTGTTTCTTTCCAAGGGGTAAAAGCGATCTTGTCATCTGCGACAGTGGCGTGGGCTAGGGCCAAAGACAAAGGCGCGGGGCCGCGCACCACTTTGCCCTCATTGTTGTATTGAGAACCGTGGCAAGGACAGATAAACTTGTTTTCGCTAACATTCCAAGGAACGACGCAGCCCAAGTGAGTGCAGACTGCATTGATGCCGTAGTCGGCGAGAGATAAGTCTTCTTTCACCACAAGATAAGTGGGGTCGCCTTTGAGACCTTGGGCTAGAGTACGATCGCCCGCAGGGTGCGAAGCCAAATATTCGCTAACGATGATGTCGTTGCCCAAGGCATCTTTAGCTGTGACGCCGCCGCCAACTGCCCCACTCGACGGAGGAACAAAATACTGGACAACGGGATAGAGTGCGCCCAGTGCCACACCTGTGACTGTACCGAACGTCAGCAAATTCATAAATTGGCGACGCCCCATATCGGGAACGTCGGGATTTCCAGCAGAAGATTGAGCCATGACCTGCCTTTACGGTTTTAAGTTACGTTTGTTTGTGAGCTGTAGCTGTGAATCTGCTACGTGCAGACAACAGGAATAATTGCGGTTAATCTGCTTTCACTCTTGTTGAGGCAGCGAAAATTCCTTTTAAGAATGCGCCTTCCAGCTTTTATTAGAGTATTATTACATTTTTTGAACTTTGTCTTTTATTGTTTAAGGAATTAACTCAGGAGCCACCATGACGGGTCAGGATTTACACCAGCTATTGCTAGAGAAATGGGGAAAATCTTACGATATCAGATTGCGGCGGACGCGGGGCAAGATTTTTGTGCAAGTTATGTGGAAATACCTAGAACAGGCGTCTTTTCCGATGACGGAGGCTGATTATTTCGAGCATTTGGAGGCGGTGGCCAATTACCTCAACGGCTGGGGCAGCACCCAACAGGTGAGAGAATACATTGTAACTACTCGCGATCGCCCGCGCTTGGGCAAAGCTGTCAGCGTTCCCCTAGATTTGGGCGAAAGAGCCTCGGAGTGGTTGCTAGACGAGTTTTGAGTCAGTTGTCAGTTGTTAGTTGTCAGTTGTCAGTTGTCAGTTGTCATCAGTCATCAGTCATCAGTCATCAGTCATCAGTCATTAGTCATCAGTCATTAGTCATCAGTCATTAGTAGACCTCTTGCAAAAATCCTTTTAATCAAATTCTGGAACGGGCTCTCCGGCCCATTCCACAAGAAAAAAAATTTTGTGGGATGGGCATCTTGCCCGTCCTAGTTATTTTTGCAAGAGGTCTAGTCATCAATCATCAGTCATCAGTAGCCGATCGCCCATCTCGCGGCTTGTAAAGTTTTGTGTCTGGCGGCGGGATTTTGCGATCCCAAAGTCCAAAAAATCGTGAGGCGAACTTGTCAGCCGACTTGCTGGCGGCGAGAAACTAAGCTGTCGCGCCGCTAATTTTCGCAGTTTTTTTGATTTAAACTGTTGTGTGGCCGGCTTTCCGGCGCGAAGAATGCTGTGGGATTTAAATGCCGCAACAGCTTGTGGGGCTGTTTTAATTTTGGGCGATCGAATTTCTAGCTTACCAAAATCATCGGAACCAATTTCTGTCAACAATTTCACATACAATGAGTGTCAGATATCTTGTGAAACTTAGGAGAATGTTGTAATGGGTGTTGCAGTTGGAATGGTTGAAGTCTTAGGATTTCCCGCTGCCGTAGAAGTTGCAGACTCAATGGTGAAAGCAGCCCGAGTTACTTTAGTTCGCTATGAAAAAATAACCCGCGCTTACTGGACAATTATAGTTCGGGGAGATATTTCTGAAGTGCAAGCAGCCGTTGCTGCTGGAATTGAATCAGTTAAAAAGGTCGATGGCGGAAAGTTGTTATCGTATCACATAATTGCTCGTCCCCACGAGAATCTCGATTACATTTTGCCGATCGGCTACACTCCTGAAGTCGAACAGTTCCGAATGTAGTCAAAGTTTTGACAAAACTTTGGTGTTGAATTTTAACTTTTAGTAATTATAGAGGCGCGGGCGATCGCGTCTCTATATTTTTTTACTGGGAGTCGATATATTTTTTTGCTGTGTTTATCTGCGGTGTATTTTGCCGAAACAACAGCCAGAATAACTGGGAATTCTTAACCGTAGATTAACGCAGATAAACGCAGATAATACAATCACCCAGTAATCAAATCAGTGGCGGTGATTGTGATCTGAACTCCCTTCAGAATTCCGATGATTACCCCATTTTGACTAATCTCGGTGGCTCTCCTGAACTTGTGGTGATAATTTTATCTAATCAGAAAAACAAGCTAATACGCGATTTCTGAAATTATGAA
>NZ_JAUBWA010000270.1:0-2496 GCF_036702825.1 Microcoleus sp. A003_D6
AAAACATCGACGGGTCGGTTAATTAATTCTGATGTGAATGCTTCGTACAACATTCTCTCAAAAGCAATCCCAAATGCTTTGTGCGATGGGATAGGGAGCTGTGTAGTTCAGCCAATGCGGGTTAATCCGCTCAAAGTAAAAGTGAAGGGGGAGGGACTTAATGCCTCCCATGTCATGCAATAAATGACTATACTTTTACTAGCTATTAGCTGTAATCTTAGCTAAGGAGACGTTGTTCGATCGCGCCTAGAGCTCGACTCTCACAGCAAGCCGCCCGGTGGGCTGGCACGGCGGGAGCGATCGAACAGTAGCAATTAGCACCATGATTTCGTCTGCCCCTCGATCGTCCGGGCGATCGGTGGTTCTCCTTAATGTTTTCCGCTGCTCTCTTCCAGAATTACTATTAATTTATGTGTATTTATTTTTCTTTTGCTAGAGCCGGAACCCGCCGAACCAACATTTTTTTTGCCCTATACTGGTATAATATATCACAGGCAATTGACCATTTCTTTTGGCCAATGCCCGATCGCGATTTTCCGATATTTCGGAAACCTGCTTGCAGTTAAAGATAAAGTATTAATTAGAGGGTGCCTGTTCGAGTTGTAGAAATCCAGTGGTAGAAAGATGGTGGTGGAAAAATCTCAATATTGCTCGATCGAGTTGCACTACCAGCTCTACTCTGGGGCCTTGTATAAATATAGCGTCAAATTTTACCCTTTAAAAGCCCATGTCAACCCAAATAATCCTTGTAGAACCAAGGTTGGCAGTAGCCTCTCCCAAACCTAAACAGTCTAAACCGGGAGATCCGTCCTCAGACCAACTCTTCATGGGAGCGTCGGGATTACTGTTGTTATTGCTTATCGGTTTAGCGGTGTTTACCAAGCTAAAACTCGGCGATTTGAGCAAAAAGCTCAAATTTGAGGAGTTTAGAAATCGAGAACTCCAGAAAAAATACAAAATGGCTCTGGAAACCCTGTCAAAGATGGAAAAAAATCCCGACCTCATCCACTCGCGAGACTTTAATTTAGACTACCTGAGAATGCGGATGGCGGAAGAAGTCTTTCACTTTGCCATTGTGAACCAGATTAAGGTAAAAGTCAAAGACAAAATTAGTATTGCCCTGCGTCCGACTCAGGGTGCAGTGGGAGATAAAAACGGGAATGCCGGCAGCGGCAGGCAAGTAGATTCGATGTTTGATATCGAATACGAAACTGGAGATCCCGCAGTAAAAATAGAAAAGCGAGTGCTGTTTCGGATTCAAATTAAGCTGATGAAACTGCCAACTCAGGCAACATCAGCGACAATTAATCAAATTATTGACTGTTTGGAAACTTATCTGAGTCCTTCAGACGACCACGACAGTTGGCAGCCGACAATTCAAGGTCGCATCGTTCACATTGAGTGGGATCAAAAGGCCAAGCCCACGCCGATGTTGGTGCTGGAACAGTCGAATGAAGGGGTAAATGTTACCTTTAGGACTACGAGAACGCCTGCCGGCAGACCTGCGAATGACGCTGAGAGCCAGTTGACAGGAGCTAAAGGCCAAAAAAGTGGTAAAAGTAGTTCTAAAAGTCCAGCCAAAGGTGGGACAAAAAGTCCAGCCAAAGTAGGAGGAAAGCGTCCCGGTTCTCGGAAATAAGTTTAGGTGAATTAATTTTATTTTGCAGAAAGAACGCCTGTTGCAGCCGGTGTTGATGTATCTTGTGCGAGGTAGCCGTCTTCCATGTGAATAATGCGATCGGCAATATCTAAAATCCGGTTGTCGTGGGTGACGAGCAAGATGGTACTGTGCTGTTCTTTGGCTAAACCTCGCATGATTTCCACCACATCTCGACCGGATTTGCTGTCTAGCGCTGCTGTAGGTTCGTCGGCTAAGATTAATTTGGGCTGGCTGACTAATGCGCGGGCGATCGCAACTCTTTGTTTCTGTCCGCCAGAAAGACTGTCCGGGTAATAATCTATTCTTTCTCCCAACCCCACAGCTTCCAGCATTCGCTCTATTTTATCATTAGTTTCTTGCCCAGAAAGATGGCTGTGCAGTTCTAAAGACATTTGCACGTTTTGCCTAGCACTCAAGCATTTGAGCAAGTTATGAGCTTGGAAAATATAACCGATGTCGCGGCGGACTTGAACTAATTTATTTTTCCCCGTTCCCGACAATTCTTGGTCGAGAATTTTAAGACTACCTTCTTGGATCGATCGCAAAGCTCCAATCAAGGTTAACAAAGTTGTTTTACCCGACCCCGAAGGTCCAGTCATCAGCACGATTTCACCCGGATAAATTTCGAGGTTGATGTCAAATAATGTCTGTTTGCGAAGTTGTCCTTCGCCGAAGTAATGATTGAGATTTTTAATTGAGACAACTGGTAAAGTATTCATTGATAATTTGTAGCTGTTAATTCGTAATTTGTAATTGGTATTTCCTTCTTCCTTCTTCCTTCTTCCTTCTTCCTTCTTCCTTCTTCCTTCTTCCTTCTTCCTTCTTCCTTCTTCCTT
>NZ_JAUBWA010000271.1:0-2433 GCF_036702825.1 Microcoleus sp. A003_D6
TATAGTCCAAATAAAAGTCCATGACAGCAAATGTATTGTTTGTTACATTATACACCATAAAGTCAGGAGAGCCGAAAATACTTGGCACAAAGCCCCAGATTCTCGAAAAACCCGGTTTCTTGGGTCTGAGTGCGATCTACCTTGTTTCCGATCTATTGCTATTTGGAGCGGGCGATCGCACTTTCTAATTTTTCTAATGCTTGGAGACTTCGGAGTTGTCAAGGGCGATCGCCCTCAGTGCGATCGAGTTTTGTGTTTGTTGGGAATTGACGAAAGGGCGATCGCGCTTCAACAGCCTTTTTGGAAGCAATTAGACAAGGTGGGGAAGAAGTGAGGAGAGAAGTGCGATCGCTTTTAGGAGTGAAGGGGCGATCGTCACTCAATCCCATGTCTATACAACTGTGTAAACAAGTTTATGTGACCAGGATTTTGACTACAGAGCAATACCGCAACTTGAAAGCCTATCCAAGAGATGTACTAAGGAATGAAAATTTAATAACCTCAGCGATGTATAATAAATAAATGAGTGAATATGAATAGGTTCATGTTTCGGTATGGATGTCAAATATTATACCTACTTGGCTCTGCTTATGTCGCCCATGATTTGTTGATTTGAATCATTGATTCTAACTTAATTTATGTATTACTCAGACGAAATTACTGCTTTAATGCTCCAACATCATCAGTCTTTATCTGAAAAAGACAAAAGAAGATATGCAGCGATAGAAGCCGTAAAACTTGGTCGTGGTGGAATCATTTACATAGCCCGAGTTTTGGGAGTAGACAGAAATACAATAGCCAAGGGCATTAAGGAGTTAAAAAGTGAATCAGAACACAGCAGGAATCACAAGAGAATTCGCCGACCTGGGGGAGGAAGAAAAACCAGGGATTCTCAGATACCTAATTTAAATGAGCGTTTTTTAGAAGTCTTAAAAAACCACACAGCCGGAGATCCAATGTCCGAAAAAATTAAATGGACAAATCTGACTCATCAACAAATAGTTGAAGGCCTAAAGGCTCAGGAAACAATAGTCAGCACAACAGTTGTTAAAAAACTTTTAAAAAAACATGGATATGTGAAACGCAAAGCCCAAAAACAACAAACAACCGGAGTCACAAAAAATCGGAATGAACAATTTGAGAATCTTGCTAGAATAACCACTGAGTATGAGTTGCGGGGTAATCCAATTGTTAGTATGGACACAAAAAAGAAGGAATTTATTGGAAATTTATATCGAGCAGGCAGTCTATATACTACCGAAGTTGTTACGACATTTGACCATGATTTTTGGAGTCTAGCTGACGGGAAAGTAGTGCCTCATGGAATTTACGATCTGCAACATAACCGAGGATATTTAAACCTGGGAATCAGTAAAGATACGAGTGAATTTGCTTGTGAATCGATTAAATTATGGTGGGTTAATTACGGAAAATTTATCTACCCTCAAGCCGATTCAATTTTAATAAAATGCGATGGAGGTGGCAGAAATAATTCTAATCATCACATCTTTAAATCAGATTTACAAAAGTTAGTTGACGAAGCTCAGGATAGAAATTAGAATCGCACACTATCCTCCCTATACCTCGAAATATAATCCGATCGAACATCGTTTGTTTCCTCACGTAACTAGAGCCTGTCAAGGAGTGATTTTTACTTCTCTTGAGTTAGTAAAAAAACTCATGGCAAAAACGCATACTAAAACCGGGCTTTCTGTCGTAGTAAATGTGATTGATAAAATTTATGAAACTGGTCGAAAAGTAGCTAATGGATTTAAAGAAACAATGAAAATTATTTTTGATGAATATCTACCAAAATGGAATTATCGTGCAGTGCCGACTATTTAACCAACGCTAAAGTTATTAAATTTTCATTCCTAAGTCGTAACAATCAGTCAGCCGTTGAGTTTCAAATGACCCACCATCTCGCCGCGAATAACTAGATCCTTCCCGGCAATAATTCGCCGTGGGAAGATGTCCATGTGGAGCCTGCATTGAAAAAGTAAGATCGTTATAAATTTTTAAACCAAGAGTCATTCTACCGGCACTGTCCTCACGGTCAGGAGTGTACCATCCTATCCGTCTCTCGAAACTCCCTCTTAATTCACGTTTTTTCTGACTTTCCTGATAGGAGGAGCTTGATTTACATAAAAACGATATTGTATCCTCTCCTAGTTCCGACATAATGCGCTTTTGTACACTAAACCCAAAGCGACCATTAGACATCTCCAAAAACAATTAAAGCCTTTGTGTAACGCCGGCTGTATGACGTAAATGCAATCATCCTAAATTAGCGACTCTGTACGCTGTAATAAGGCTTTGAGATATTTATTGTTGATAATTAAGCCAAAATATCTAATTATCTGCGTTGATTTTAACCTGATGATGTAGCAGATATTTCTCATGGTAATATTAGCGCTCTAATTCGCAACCTTA
>NZ_JAUBWA010000272.1:0-2403 GCF_036702825.1 Microcoleus sp. A003_D6
ACGTTTATACTGGTTGCAATTCCTCTCGCCGCTAAACTTCGTTATAGCGGGAGCCTCCTTGCAACATTAAGGTGACTTTGGTATTAGAGAGAGAGGCAGGGTGAGTTGTTGGCAGACTGGCCTCTCTGTGCTTGTGGCCCACCCTACACTACTAGACCTCTTGCAAAAATAATTAGGACGGGCTCTGGGGCCCATCCCACAAAAAACATTTTTCCTTGTGGAACGGGCCCCAGAGCCCGTTCCAAAATTTGATTAAAAGGACTTTTGCAAGAGGTCTACTACTTCTCTTCTCTTCCTTTGCGTTTTTGGCGTTCTTCGCGGTTCGTTCAAAAAAGGCCGTTGTAGGGATTCCCGTCTGCCTAGCTAAGAGCAAATTTGCAGATTAACCGGGTTTCCTAACTGCTGTGCCGTAGCTTCAGAATACATTGCAGTTCGCTACACTCTGCCGAGTCTCGATTCCAGAAGCTCGATCGCCCAAAACCGCCTCAAACAGCCAGTTGCTAAATTGTCCACTCAGCGGCCTTGGAACACCGTCAATCTTTGTCGCGATCGCCGTACCCGAGTAACAGCTCAGAATGCTTGTACGGTAAGGCTTTAATGCCAATAAAAGCAATCCTCGACAGCCAGCGCTTAGAATCAGATTCAGCAGCCAAAAACTGTTGCATGAGAGAGTGGAACACTGGCATCACTGCGGTTATCTCTACTTCCGTAACATTCAATGTATAGAGAGTTGAATCAGCACAGCAAGCGAAACCGCCAGCAACTGTCGCCTCACTCTCTGAGAAATGTCCTCGCACGCTGTGCGCTACCACCGGATAAACGCCATGACTGTCAAAACTGCCACCACCGTCAACTGCAACACCGCTTCTAGCCTCAACTCCATTCCGGCCGCCTCCACCGAACAAACCGCCGAAATCAATACAGTGTCCAGCATCGATGTCCTGGCTTTAGCCCAATTCGCGCTCAAAGAATTGGAAGCTGAAATGAAAACTTCCAGCCGCAGCGCTCAAGCAGTGGCGATGCGGATTGCTAAGGAAGTCGAACGGATTTGCCAAAAAAGCGATCGCATCCAAATTTCCGGCGAAGTTGAAGCTTGGCAAATCACCTTGGCCGAGCACCGGTTGCAAAAAACCCTGCAATACTACCGCCTCGGCTCCAAAAGCGGCCGCGTCGAACTGCACTCTCACCTCGCGGCGATGATTTACCGCCATGTTGCTTCCTTCCGATCGAACTTGAACTTCCAAGCTCGCTACAACATGATTGAAGACTTTTTGCAAGGCTTTTACATCGAATCTCTGCGAGCTTTCCGCCGCGAACACCAAGTCGATGCTACCTACCAGCCCCGCACGCAGCTAGAATTGGCTGAGTACATGGCTTTCACCGAACACTACGCCAAACGCCAAATCGGCTTGCCCGGCCGCAACCGCCAACGTTTGATCGTCCTCCGCGCTCAAGGATTTGCCAAGGGCCAACCTCCCGAAACTGCGATCGACATTGAAATGGCTGTAGAGTCGGGCAAGGGAGAAGATGCGGAAATGCACAGCCGCTCTCCGGCGCTGCAACAAGTGCGCGAGCAAATGGTATCGGAAACTGTCGATCCGGCTGATGCTGTGCTGCGCGATCGGGTAGTCTCGGAATTGATTGCCTATCTGGAAGCGCAAAATCAGCCTGAATGCGTGAATTACTTAACTTTAAAACTGCAAGACCTTTCTGCTTCGGAAATCGATCGAGTTCTCGGTTTGTCTGCCCGCCAGCGCGACTACTTGCAACAACGTTTCAAGTACCACGTCGAAAAATTTGCCCGCACTCAAAACTGGAAACTGGTGCACGAATGGCTGGGTGCTGATGTCGATCAAAAACTGGGAATGACTTCTGACAAATGGGAAGCATTTCGCGCTCAACTCTCGCCCCAAATGCAGCAACTGTTAGAAATGAAGCGGAATCAAGAAAGCGACAAGGCGATCGCCACCGCGCTCAACTGCACTCCCAAACAAGTCCAAAAACGCTGGGCGCAACTGTTGGATCTGGCTAGCCAGACTCGCAACAGCAGCCAAGCTTAAGTGGTACTCAAATATGAATGCAACTGTTTTCTTGAGACTGGAAAATGCGATCGGGTGCGGCACCTGCACAGGAATGCCCGCCCCGGCGTCCGCTCTCAAATCTACCAGCGCTGCTACTAATTTATAGCCACTTTTTGGCAAATTCAATTTATTAAAACAACATTAATTTTTTTAATATATTTCGTTCCCGGGTTAGGCCTGGGATTTTTTCTATCAGTTATTTTCTATTAGTCATTAGTCATCATTTATCGCTCACCCGTCATTAGTAATAGACCTCTTGCAAAAATCCTTTTAATCAAATTCTGGAACGGGCTCTCCGGCCCATTCCACAAGAAAAAAAATT
>NZ_JAUBWA010000273.1:0-2323 GCF_036702825.1 Microcoleus sp. A003_D6
GGATGTAACGGATGTAACGGATGTAACGGATGTAACGGATGTAACGGATGTAACGGATGTAACGGATTTCAGGAAGAAGGAAGAGGGCAGAAGGAAGAGGGCAGAAGTAAAAAGTAAAAAGTAAAAAGTAAGAAGGTAGAAGGCAGGATCAAAAAAATTCTGCTTTCTACCTTTTGCTTTTTGCCTCAAGATGAGGGCTTATCTTCGTCGGATACCTTCTCCGACTTGGATTCATCGGCCGGTTGAGCAGCTTCTACTAGCTCCGAAGGGGGGGGATTCGGGCGAATCAATTCCGGTTGTTCTCCCTCAGAAGATGGTTTTTTATCTGTGGATTCGATCGAGATCACTGATACTGAAACCGTTTCCACCTGCACGCTCAACCCAGGTTCTCCCGGTACTTCTATCTCTACAGGCTCTGCCACTTCCACCACAGTCATTTCCAGAGATACAGCAGGGGCTTCTGCTTCCGGTACGCCTGCTGCTGCTTCCGGTTCGCTAACAGCAGTCGGGGGTGTCTGGATTTGGGCCGACGATCGATCGTCGATCGAACTTTCCCCTATTTTGCCTGAACTAGCGGTTTCTGCCATCAACTCGGCCATTGCTTCAACATCGGTTGGAAACGGCACTATGCGGCTGGTTTCGACAGCAGTGTTGCTGGTTTCGGCTGCCACTTCGGTGGCGGCATCGGCTAATTCTGATTGGAGAATGGAGTCGATATCAAGTGCAGGAATTGCCGTTATTTTAGATTCAGGTGCGATCGACTCGCTCGTCGCTTTTGGTGTTGGCGTCTGGGGAGTTGCATCAGGCTTGTTTTTACCCGCACTCCGTCCCAACATACCGCCGAGACTATTTTTGAGATTCGCAAACAGACTTCCGAAACCGCCGGATTTTTTAGCTGTTTTGGCAGGAGTTGGGGCCGCCGCCGCTGCTGCCGCCTGCGACTCTTTAACGGCTGTCCTCCATTCTGTTTCTATTTCCTCAAAATCATCCGCTTCAGGCTGCTGTTTGGCTTCTGACTTAGCCTCTGCTGGCTCCACAGTTGGTGCTGCGGCAATTTCTGAAAATTCTAGAGGTAGAGGTAGAGGAGTGAAGCTGCTGGCTAATTCTGCTGGGGTTGGTGAAGTCTCAGCAGCAGGAGTTTCGACTGAAAAGACGGGTATTTCTGCAATTGCAGGTGCTTTGGAGTCGGGAATTTTCAACTCAGGGGCGATCGAACTTTCGGCAATAGTTTGAGGTATTGGGGGAATCCCCGGCTGTCCCTGTACTTTTACCTCGCCCCGATCGCTCGCAGGTGCTGAAACAACATCCGCTTTCGGTTTGGGCGATCGAACAAACTTAGGTTTTTTCGCTGCGGGCTCTTTTTTCTTGCCAAACAAGCCGGCAAACGGCACGCCCGCGGCAGTCAAATTCGCCGACTGAGGAATCGGCGTTTGCCGATCGATTGGCGTCACCAGCCTGCGCAAAGTCAGGGTTTCCCAAGCAAACCAGCCCAACATAGCCACGCCCGCCATTTGACCCAGCAGGAGAGCACCGGTAATTCGCCCCGCACAAGCCCATAAAATTAACGCATAAAAAAGCCCTACCCCGCTCCAGGTAAAATCACTTTTGCGGTGAACTTCTGGAAAAAAGAACGCCGCCATGTAAATACTGAAGCTGCCTAGACCGACGGCCAACGCCAGAATGTATGCAAGCATCTTGTCGGTACCTCCGCTGTGTCAAATAACTTCTACGCGCTAATTCTACCTTTGAGAGAGACTCAACGGCTTCTTTCTCTAGGACAATTCTCGATTTGTAGGGAAGGTTCGGCAATGAAGCGGTGTAAGGGATTTAACGGATTTAACGGATGTTGACGCCAGAAGTCAAGCGTAAAGATTTTCTCACTCTCCCCCACTCCCCCTCTCCCTATCCCCCGTATCCCATCACCCCCTATTCCCATCACCCCCTCCTCAGTCGTGATACGTGTCACTTAACTATGTCCGTGCGATCGCACCAAGCGACTGAGGATGCTTATATGTTGTAGGTGTAAGAGGAATTATGCCCGAGGGCATATGTATTGGAGACAGTGCCATGTTAGAAAAACTGTTGTTATCGGCCGCCTTAACCTTATCGCTTCACATATTTGCCGGAGTCAGCACTTCCGCGCAGTTACCGAAAAATTTGGTATTGCGATCGAGCGATCGCCCTACTCAAACCGTGAAACTTCCCCTCGTTGCAGTACCTGTGGCCATCAAGTCGAACGTCGAATCCTAATAGACCTCTTGCAAAAGTCCTTTTAATCAAATTTTGGAACGGGCAAGATGCCCGTTCCACAAGGAAAAATGTT
>NZ_JAUBWA010000274.1:0-2125 GCF_036702825.1 Microcoleus sp. A003_D6
TTTCATAATTTCAGAAATCGCGTATTAGCTTGTTTTTCTGATTAGATAAAATTATCACCACAAGTTCAGGAGAGCCCACGTTATCGTAAATTACACTGTTAATTGCGCTTAAAAACCTGACTGGATCGGGTTCGTTGTAGGCGAGCAAAGTTCGCACTGCCGTTTGAACCATAATCATTAAAACACCGCTCTCCAATCCGTGTACCGTCACATCGCCAATGCCAATTTTCACTCTACCTTCGTGCTGGAGTACGTCGTAATAGTCGCCGCCTACTTCATCAGCAGCTTCCATAAATCCCGCAATATCTAAACCCACAACTTCATTGAGTTCTAGGTCTTTTGGGAGCAGCATCTGCTGAATCTTGCGAGTAACGTCTAGTTCAGCGCTCATTCGCATATTTTCAGCTTTTAGGCGATCGTTGAGAACAGTAATTTCTTGATTTGCAAAAACTAAGGCATCGGCAATCTTGTTAAACGCACCCACTACTTGCCCCAGTTCATCTCTGTTATCCAAAATAATTTTGTGGTCTAGATTGCCGCTTGCCATCTTTTTTGACGCTTCGTCGTAAATTTTTGAGGATAGCTCAGCCGATTCATTAAATGGATTCCCAGGGATTTTCTGTTCATAATTGATACATTTCAACAAGATTATACTAAAAAAGTAGCGATCGCTACTAAAGTAGCTTCAGGGACGATCGCTCTTGAAAACCAGAATGCTACAATTAATCACCGATAGCGGGCTTAATTTCTAATGCGTTTCCGTCCTGTTGCAACAAATTGTGCGGCAGCCTTTTGATATCGCCGGCTCAGCTCGCCTCTGTTAGTCTAAAACACCGTTAGCAATTTTGAACGATTAATAGTCATTTATACTGATATTCTGGGTCCGAATTAGATGCTTTTAAGAATATTTTACTTAAGCATAAATTTTTCTTAATACCCCCAGACCATTTGTGACAAGTTAAGAAAAAGTGCAAATTGTCAAGGGGGTAGACAAAAAAAAGGTAAAATAGGCTGAAATATCTATCTATCTGGCAAGCATTTGAGTCATAGTTGAACCCGTTACTCGTTGAAAAAAACGAATTAACCGAGACCATGCAAAGAAAAAAAATAGTCCCCAAATAGAAAATGAAGCAATCGCGAATCACCTGGAAGATTTATTAATTCCAGCAATGGCTGCCCAAAAAACTTTGGTTCTTCCTTACTTAGTATGCTAAACTAACAATTAAAATGCCAAGTAAGCAAACATCTATTCTTGTAGTTTTCAAAATTTCTAAAGCCATACGCAGAACGTTTTATTAACTTGAGCTTGTTGTTAATACCTTCAACAACACCACTTGTTGTCCTATTATCAAAGTAAGCAATTATTTCGTCAAGCCAATTGGTAATAGTCTTCACACTATCCGGAAAATATTGTTTAGCTCTTTTCTGCCAGATCCCAATTCTCAACAATCCCCTCAACCAATTTGTTTTTTTGTTTTCAAATATTTGCCGGAATTTTTCTTTTAATTTATGCATTATCGCTAGGTTGGGACACACTTTTTTAACCTCCATTAATTTGATATTTTGCTTTTCATTTAAATCCTCTTCATTCTTTAATAATGAATATTTACTATCGTTTATCCCCTCTAATCTTTCTTTGTGTTCTGCTGCTTCTTTGTCAGATTTTGATTTGATAGTTAAATCTATTACTTGCCTTCTTTCGCGTTTTCTTTGTGTATCTAACTCCTGGTTAACTTGTACCATTACATGAAATCTGTCCGCTACTACTTGAGCATTTGGCATCAGTTTTTGTACTAGAGTTTTATAACCTTTCCACAAATCTATACTTACTTCTTCTATTTGGTCTAATACCTCTGAACCCCATGACTCAAGGACTGGCTCGATTTCCGCTTGTGTTCTTCCTTTGATAAGTGTAATTAATTCAGATGTTTCTAAATCGCTTAATACGGCACAGTAATTTCCTTGACATGAGAGTTAACGCTATTTCATCAATTCCTAATTTTTTTAATCCTGATGGTTTTGATGATAATTCTCGTGAGGCATCTGATAACATTCTTTCTATTTCTTCTGTTGTTACTACTCCTTGTTTTGCTACACTATGAATGTCACTTGATAAAACTGATTT
>NZ_JAUBWA010000275.1:0-2086 GCF_036702825.1 Microcoleus sp. A003_D6
GTATTTGGTGAGTGTTGGGTCGTCGGGAGATGCCGTGTCTTTGACTTTGACATGGCGTACTATGGGGATGTATGCCAGCTTGGGCAGGGTTATTAATGTTTCCCTACCATGTCTGTTCTTTAAGGGTTGGGCAAAATTCCACTTCGTCCCGTTGATTGTTCTGAAGTATTTTTGGGCTACCCAACCTTTCCCCTTTTTCGGATGTCTTCTTAGCGACCACTTCCACAGCATTTGCCATATTCGGTAGTCTACGTAAGAAAACGTCTCCTTACTCACCTTGTGCTTGTAGTAGTTCCCCCATCCTCTAATAATTGGGCTAAGGTGCTGGATAACTGCCGTTGCTTTTACCGTTTTGTGTTGATTCAGCCATTGTTGAATTCCCGACAGGAATTCTTTGACCTTTTCTTTTTGCGGTTTGATTAAGCATTTACCCTTGTAATGTCGGACATTGAACCCTAAAAAATTGAAGCCCTCATTAATCTGAGTGATTTTGGTTTTATCCGCATTAAGTTTTAAACCCCTTTGATTTAGCCAGTGTTCCAAGGTGGGTTTAACGGCTTCCAAATCCTCACGATTTTCTGCGGTGACAATGAAGTCGTCTGCATAGCGGACGAATCCATATCTTGGTTTGTGTTCCCTCTCTGTTCGATTTCTACCTTTGGAATCGGTATATTTATACTCCTTTGTCTTTTTGAATTGACTCAGAAGTTTTTCCATCCCATCGAGGGCTATATTCGCTAGCAGGGGACTGATAATTCCCCCCTGCGGCGTCCCGCTTTCAGTTTCGTGGAACATTTCAGCCTCTACGTATCCTGCTTTTAGCCACTGTTTGATTAACTCTCTGCCGGGGATTTTCCCTATTGTATTGAGCAGATATTCGTGACTAATGTTGTCAAACGCTCCTTTTATATCTGCGTCCAGTATCCATCTATCATTAGCCTGAGCGTTTAACCTGATCCAGGTTTGCTCAATAGCGTCATGACAGCTTCTTCCTGGACGAAAGCCATAGGAATGGGCTTCAAATCTGGTTTCCCAGACGGGTTCTAGAGCGTTCTTGACAATTGCCTGTGCTATTCGGTTTTTGATTGTCGGGATACCTAATGGTCTTTGTTTTCCGTTAGCTTTTGGAATGTAGACCCTTTTAGTTGGGTGGACTTTCCATAAGGTGTTTCCCTGAGCTTCTCTGACCATTTTCACCCTGTCTTCTGGGGTTAGTGCCGTCTGACCATCAATACCAGCCGTTTGTTTCCCTTTGTTCTCTTGGGTGACTCTTCGCACGGACAACAGCAGGTTGGAGTAACTGCGTAACATCAGCTTCATCAGGCTTTTAACCTTCTTCCACTGACCGTTCTGGGTGGCGCGATAAATTCTCTGTCTCAAGTTCCTAACACGCTTCTTGACGAGCTTCCAGTTAATGTTTGCCCAGTCTTGAAGTGGTTCCTTCGTTCCGATGTCATTGCTGACTCTATCTTCCACGTTGGGAAAGGTTCCTTTTACTTTGGTTTATCGTTGAAGACCTGTTGGAAGTCTGCCACATGAAGGTTGTAGGGCAAAGTTTGAACCCCTATCCCTCGCGTTACCAAGGGCGTTTGCTTTCTCCAACATCCTTTACCCTCTGGATAGTTCCGTCTTCCTTACGGTCAACCTACTCACGCCATCGACTTGGCTTGAGAATCCATAGGGCTTACCGTGTTCCGTACATTTAACGTTCAACCGATTCGGGTTCCACCTATACTCCGGTGAGAGTTCAGCTCTCTCGTTACTAGCCCAAGGAACTGCCAGTAACCAACTCACTTGCCTTTTGGCTAGAGTGTATCAGCCTGATTTCACTCTTTAGACATAACGGAATTTACGGTGATTCACATGACGTTAACCCTATTCGGTTTTCCCCTTGCCCTTCTACCGATTTAGGCTCTCAGTCATCGGGCTTTCATGCCTTGCATTCCGGCAGTTTCATTGCTTACTTCTACCGTAGGCGGAGTGTTACCACTCTTTTATGTGGGGACGGAGAGAGAGAGTTCTCCGGGAGAGGCGGCTCTCCAGTTATTCAGCGCAGATGCGCCTAATGTACGACCTCACGTCGCAC
>NZ_JAUBWA010000276.1:0-2080 GCF_036702825.1 Microcoleus sp. A003_D6
GTACGCAGAGCCCATGCTCAATCAATGAAAGACTGCTGCAAGCGGTGGCGGCCATGTAGGGATGACTACGGCATTTTAGAATATTAAAATACGCATCAATTTTATCCGCCCCTTGGATGCCGGGACAAGCACAATGCGTCAAATAATTTCATATTTTTTACTGATCTTTTCGGGATGGACGCTATCTTCACATTTTTGCGTCATACTAGGGCTTAACTTAAAGGCTCTTTTGGTTCTATCTCCAGTTTTAATTTTTTTGCTTATTTTTTCTCACCATATAATTCAAAAAACAAAAAATCTGATTACAGAAAAAAGGCAATACTATTATTATTCGAATAAAAAAATTAGGAAGGTCTCCGCGTTTCTATTAATCGCTTCACTGCCGATCATGAGCTGGTCATGGGCAGCATTCTGGGCGACTTCATCTGCCGCCTTGCTTCTTTGCATTTTCTATCGAAAAATAGAAGATCAAACAGAAATATTTTCTTCGAAAATAAAAGAAAACAAATTTAGCTCTGCATTCGTCGCATTTATTTCGCTTGGCGCGATCATTTTGGCATACAGCGTATCCAGAAGCGATCTTGATGATTCATTCTATCTTGCAGTCGCATCCTATACATCCTCAAATCCGTCGACTGCTCTTATATCCATCGATCCAATGCTTGGCGAATCAAATTATCCATTGATATTTCCAAGCTATCGATTTTCGTCTTTTGAGCTTCTTTCTGGAGCAGTCGCTCATTTGTTCTCGGTTCCGGCAATGGACGCATATTATATTTACTTGTTGCCGTTCTGGGTCATAGCCGCTGTGGCGGCGAATTTTTTGTTAGCTAAAGAGTTCATTCCCAAGCATTGGCTGCTGGCTGGAACCTTGGCACTTCTACTTACGCTGCTGCTAGGAGAGATGCATCGTAGCCCGGCAAATTTTTCATTTGTGAGAATATTCCAAGGGAAAGCAGTTTTTCTGTCGGTGATTGTACCAACAATATTCTATCTCACTCACCGCTTTTTTTCTGAGCGTGGAACAAGCACAGATTTATTATTGATTGCTTGTTGCCAAGTATCTTCCATAGGCCTAACAAATTTCGGGATGCTAATGGGCCCGATTGCTGGATTTGCGGCCATTGTATCAAATTTCCCCTTAGCCATAAGATCTAATTATAAAAAGATCTATTATGCGGCCCCTTCTTTATTGATTCCTTTCCCATATCTGATGGATGTGGCGATGGAATCAAATGGCTCTCCGATACTGAATTTTGAGTCAGAGAGTGCATCTCATGTATGGGTATCGGTATTTGGAATTAATCAGCAGTATTTGCTTGGATTTTTAATCTTAGCGGGCCCGGTACTTGCAAAGGATGTGGTGCTGAGGTGGAGACTGGCAGTCCCGGCTTTAATTTTCTTCCTGATTCACATAAATCCTTTTTTTTCAGATTTTATTTCAAAGAATATAACAACCCCACCAGTGTATTGGCGCATAACTTGGTCATTCCCATTTGTTGCATTTGCAGCAGTTTCTTTGTGCATAATATTCAGCGAATTGTTAGATAAAAAACTTCGAAGCATTAATATTTTCGTGATATCTGTTGCAGTAGTCTTGCTGATTGCGTACTCCATTCCATTCAATACTCTGCGCCAGAAAAACATTGGGGAATTCGACGGTTTTGCCACATGGAAAATCCCGAGCAAACATCTTCTTGTTTCCACGAGGGCAATGGCATTTGATAATGGTGGCGGAAGACTCCTTGCTCCCGATGATATTGCAGGAGTAATTTCCAGATTTGAGAATCACCCTAAATTGATAAGCTCAAGAGGGCTGTACCTCGACTTGATGAGGCCTTTCATTCGAGAAGATGACTATACGCGGAGAAAAATTCTTCATAATTTCGTAACTGGGTCTGGCGAGATGCGAGGGGAGGATGTTAAAGCCGCAATTCGCACGCTTGATGTTTCAATAATTGTTTTGAATTTCGAGAGGGAGAATCCTAGCGTCTTGAGAATACTTGAATCACAGGAATTTGAGAGAAGAGAACTGGTAAATAATTATACAATCTGGACAAGGCGCATATAATGTGAGCTT
>NZ_JAUBWA010000277.1:0-1983 GCF_036702825.1 Microcoleus sp. A003_D6
ATTGCCGAAAGGACATAGTGCTTAAAGGTCAGTCGATGAATTAAGAATCCCCGTGCGTTCACGCCGGGGAGTGTCAAAAAACGCCCATTCAATTTGACCCGGTTTTACATTGTCGCAGCCGATCGGGAACGTGGAAAATGACGCGGCCGATGAATGACTGCGATGGGTGATGTTGGCGCTAGCAGTTGCCCGCTTTTTGGGAAAAAAGTTAAAAACGTAAAATAGAGGCAATACAATATTTGTCTCTATTTTATCGAACTATAATTTCAGTAGCAGAGCGTGATTGAATTAAAAGGTTACGAAAAGTTGCAAGTCCTCAAGAAAGCGGATCTTCAAATCAATACTGGTCTGAGTGCTTTAGACCCTGTTTTGTCGTGGTTTGCACAATTGTACGAGCCGCAAATTCCCACAAGTGTGTGGATACGCTGTCAGTTGGCTTTGGCTGAGGGCTTTACAAATGCGGTGCGTCACGCCCACGAGGGCAAACGGCCGGATTTGCCGGTTGACATTGAGGTGGTGGTGTGTACTGAATCTGTAGAGATTAAAATTTGGGATTCGGGCGCTGCGTTTGATTTAGAGCAAAAAATTAAAGATATGTCCGAAAAAATCGATCCTGAAGCTTCGGGCGGGCGGGGTCTAAAGTTGATGAAAGACATCGCAGACAGTCTCAGTTATACGAGAACGGCTGATAGCCGGAACTGTTTGTCGATCGTCAAAAATTATTCGCCCTGTATCGACGACGAACGATGAATCTGATATTTTGGAACTACCGGACGAACTTTCGGGTTAATGAGCGAGAGCAGCTTTTAAACGCGGGACAGAGGATTCAGCCACAGCAGAATTGTCCGTTTTAATTGATTTAATTCTCGATATACTTCTTGTTTAACCCACTGCCCGATCGCGTCGAAGGGAGTAAAAATTTGACCGACAGGCCAGCTAACATCTTGACCCAAGGGCGTTTGATGGTTGCCGGCCAGAGTCTGAACTGTAATCATCTCGGGAAATCGTGCTTTTAGCAGATTAGTCAAAAGCAGGGTTTGATCGATGTTGTCGCCGTTAAATTTGACTAAAAGATTGCGCCGGATTTGATAGCTATCTTGGACGAGGCGATTGGTGTCTTGCGGGGAAGGGGTAAACTCTACTTTAAAGACGGGGGAAATTTGCTCGACGATCGGGATTGCTTCGGATGCGGCATAATTGTTGAAAGAGATCAGAATATTGCCTGCCCTTTCTATGTCAAACACAGAACCGATCAGGAGGTGGAGTTTGCATCCCATGCTGTGTCCCATGCCGTAGATGGGGAGATAGGAAGATTTGAGTAATTTTGTGGCGCGCAGGCGATCGAGGGCATTTTCAAATTTGTTGAGGACATCGCGGGCGATCGCAATATGATCCAAAGTATTGACAAACGGCGTTGCTACTACAACATATCCTTGGTTCCCCAAAGCCTCTAACAGCCAGCGATAGGTGAGTTGCGGTGCTGTCGCCACAAATGCCCCGCCGAGAAAATGCACGATCGCGATCGGTTTAGAGGGAATTAATACCCAGTTGCCAGAAATTTCTTGCCAGTCCATAAATTTAATCAAGTTCAAAGTAAAAAGGCGATCGTCCTCTGAATGTAGAACGCAGAAGGCAGAATTTTTCTAAATTTTTGCTTTTATTTTCTGCCTAAAAAAGGGGTTTGCTACCCATTTTTTCATTTAAAAAACTTTGCTTTTTACTCATACATTGTTTAGTGTAACTGTTTTTGCCGAAAATAGCACGCGGGATCGCCCTGCTATTTTCGCGCTTGATATAGTTTCCGGTGGCATCGGAATCATCTATTTGGATCGTGTCAGTGCGAGCTTAATCTGCTTTGTGAAACTTACCTAAACCTATCTAAAACTATTTTTAGATACAATTACGAGTTTACTTCCTACGCTGTTGGGTAGTCGGCTATCCCAAGATAAGTAGGCTATCCCCCTCAAGCCGAGGGTTCCCAAT
>NZ_JAUBWA010000278.1:0-1840 GCF_036702825.1 Microcoleus sp. A003_D6
CCACTATCGTCGGTGCAAAAGCCCGATCGCGACTCAGGTAAAGTTATACTGTCAATAATTTTCTAGACGGGGGTTTTCGCTAATATGACTGTAATTGTTCCTGGCGATGAGACCAGGAACTCAAGCAATTTTATAGTTTTCCATTTAGTTTATACCTGCTCCGATGTCTTGTTACACAAGCAATTTATTATTTCCAAAACTTTATCATAAATTAGTTGCCAATCACAATCATAATTCCGGTGCATAGCTGGAGTCAAATCTCCTTCTTGATGATAACCAGGGACACACAAGTAAGGGTTCCAATCTTCCTGATATAGCAAAAAATTGCTATTGCAGGCATCAGTAAAGTCTATATGTCCATGTACAACCCCTTTCTTATTCACAATCATATTCAAAAAAGTGAGACCTGAACCAACAGATGCAATGTATGTATTGACAGCTTCAGCCCATAGGACTTTTTCATAAGTTTTACAGCCAATTGCATTATAGGTTTTAATCCCTGGATCTAAACGGGCTGTAATTTTGGCAACCTCTTGATTTTCATGGGTAATTATTACATCATCCCCAGGACTATCAATTTCTGTTCTAGACCACCCATCAAACACTACTCCTAGATTAGGAAAATCTTTTGATAGCTTATTAATAATGTTGGCAATGCCTTCGCATTGAGATAACCAAACCCGGACGTGACACCGAATTTGAAAGCACAGCAACGGAAAGTGTTGTTTAGCGGTTTCAATTTGTTGCAAAAAATCTTGAGAACATCTTTGATATGAAGCTTTCCTGATTCTCTTTGTCATGTCTTCTCTTATGAAAAAGTCAGTTACTCGAAACGTAAAACAGTTATTGGCAAGAACTGTTTTAAAAAGATTCTCAGCATCTGCGATCTGAATCCTTTTGTTTGGAAGAATGTCTTCGGGCCAAATATCAGCTACATTAAAGTATTCAAAGGAACCTGCTATGAACTCATCTATTTTGGTCAGAAGATTTTTTTCATGAAGGTATTGAATACCCGTTAAGTCATTCCATGTATAATGACCAATGTTCCAAAAAAATCCCAAAACGGCTCCAATTTCTTTATGGGGGTTACTCAAATAGGATAGGACTTGCTTCCACTCACTGACCATATATCCTTTAAACTTATTAAATAAACCTGCTCCTTGGAGCTTTGAGTGTAGATACCTAAGTTGAATAATTAGTTCTAGGCTAGGAATATAGATGTACATTTTATCTCCAATCCAGTCTCCTACTAGCAAGTAAAATACTTCCTGCCCTACAAACCGATAAAAATGAACAGGTGTCGGCCATATTCCCCCGACAACAAAGGATTGGTTTGACCGCAAGACTATACCATTGAAAGGACAAACTGTATAGATATAGCTTGTTTCTACAATACTTTGCTGAAATATTTGTCCAATTTTAATTTCTGTTTTGGAATATTCTTTGATAGGGCAGATCCCAAAACTATTCATATAAATTTTTTCTAGGCTTCGCTCATCTCTGATGGCAGATTCAATTTGAACTAATGATAAACCGGACTTTTTGATATATTCCTTGTCATCAGTATTCAAGTGCGACAAATTGATAATTTTATAGGTACAAGTGCTACTGAAATAAGCCTCTACAGCTTCCCGTCGAATCTCCTTTTGGCAATAATGACTGGTTTCGTCCAGTACGCCTTGTTGATTCAATCCTTTCCATAAATACTCACACGCATCTCCCAGGCTAGGATCAATCCGTGGGGCTTTCTGGAAGCAGGCTACAGCCTCATCTAACAGACCCTGTTCTGCCTGATCGATTCCTAGCTGATGGTAAGCTCTAGTTATCGATTCTTGTAAAT
>NZ_JAUBWA010000279.1:0-1820 GCF_036702825.1 Microcoleus sp. A003_D6
CTGCACAAGCTATCCCGCAAGATAGTGAACGAAAACCAAGTTATTGCAGTAGAAAATCTCAATATCAAAGGTATGGTGAAGAATCATAATTTAGCTTCATCGATTAGTGATGTTGGCTGGGGTATGTTCTGTTCGATCTGTGAAGCAGGGGTTTTAAAAATCGGGATTTAGTTATAGTCGGAGCGGGCATTGTGGTTTCTCAGATGAAAGGTTATTTGCAGTCAGGTGCAGTTGAATAAATTCCTCTAAATGAGTCTGAATGCCGGGTAAAATTAACTTGTTTGTTATGCTTTAGTGGGTAAGGTGATGATAAATTCTGTTCCGGCTCCCAGTCGAGAGTTGACCTTCAGGGAACCGCCATGTTTTTCAACGACAATTTGACGAGCGATCGCCAATCCCAGCCCCGTACCTTTACCTACTTCTTTAGTTGTAAATAGATGATCGAAGATTTTGTTTTTCACCTCTTCAGTCATGCCCTTCCCGTTGTCCATAATTGAGATATGGACATGGCGATCGACAATAGTAGTTGTAATCGTAATTGTGTTAGGATTGGCTTCTATTTCCGCAAAACTTCGCCCCTGATTTGATTCATCCAAGGCATCGATCGCATTCGCCAGAATATTCATAAATACCTGATTCAACTGTCCGGGGAAGCATTCAATTTGCGGTAGATTGCCGTAATTTGTCACAACTTCAATGGCAGGACGCAGATTATTTGCCTTGAGACGATGTTTCAAAATTAGAATTGTACTGTCTATCCCTTCATAGAGATAAAATGGCACTTTATAATCTCGATCGTCCCGGGAAAAAGTTCTTAGACTGGTACTGATATTTTTTAATCTGTCACACGCCATCCCCAGGGAGTTAATTATTTTGGGCAAGTCTTCTAGACTATATTCCAAGTCAATTTCTGATTCATGGTCGAGAATTTCTTCACTCTTCTGAGGAAACTTTTCTTGATATAATTTTAAGTGTTCAAGGATATCATTGAGGGTGGGTTTAGTTTGACTAAGGCTGGCAGAAATAAATCCCAAAGGATTATTCATTTCGTGGGCGACTCCCGCAACTAAATTACCCAAAGCGGACATTTTTTCACTTTGGATAATTTGTAGTTGTGATTGTTCAAGCTGTTGAGCATAGGCTTGAGACTGCTGATAGAGTCGAGCATTTTCTAGGGAGATTGCTACTTGGGTAGAGAGAAATTTAATGATGGTGAGGCGATCGCTAGTAAATACACCACTGGTAAAGCGATTGTTGAGATACAAAATACCAGTCAAATGTCCTTGATTGAGAAGGGGTAAACACAGGATACTTTTCGGCTGCTGTAGTCTCAAATAATCCCCAATTACAGGTAAATCTGTTTCTAGGTCGTCAATCACGACGATTTGTTTAGTGTTTTTGACATATTGAATTAGTTTGACGGGGAGATTGGGGTTATTTTCTAGGGGTTCGGAGCAGAGTTCGGTGGCGCTTGGTGTGGCGATCGCCCGCACTTCCCAAACTTTATTTTCATTGGGTAAGATTAAGGCACAGCGATCGCCGCCAGAGTTTTGCAAAATAACTTGGGTCAGTTGATGTAGCAACTCATCAAGTTGAATCGTTCCCGCAAGGCTTTGGGAGGCTTTGAGAATGGCGGCAAAGTCGAGAGCATTGTTGACGCTGATGCTAGAAGAAGAAAGGCTGGAAATAGTAGATGAGGGGAGAGAAACATTAGAAGTGGCTATGCTTGCCAAGGTTTCTAGTACGTTGAGAGGTTGGGCAGCAGATTCGAGAATGGGACGCAATAAGTGAGGATAGCGGGTTTCTAAGTCATCAGTCTT
>NZ_JAUBWA010000280.1:0-1818 GCF_036702825.1 Microcoleus sp. A003_D6
CGTGCTTGGATGGCTCCTACCGACCAACCTCACGAAAACTTCATCTTCCCTGAAGAAGTTCTGCCTCGCGGTAACGCACTGTAAAAAAATCAGGATTTGGATTTCAGATGAATTTAATTTTTTTTAATTGAAATTGAAATCCAAATCCCTATTCCCCGGCGCAGGTGCGGTACTCCGTGCCCTACTGGGGAACAAAAAACCCCAAATCCAAAATCTAAAATCGTTGGAGGTTCTACCGGGTGGTAACGCTCTCTAATTCCTACGCAAGCGGTCGCGACCAAGAATCCTCCGGGTTCGCTTGGTGGTCTGGCAACGCTCGTTTAATCAATCTCTCCGGCAAACTGCTGGGCGCCCACGTCGCTCACGCTGGCTTGATCGTGTTCTGGGCCGGTGCAATGACTTTGTTTGAAGTCGCTCACTTTATCCCAGAAAAGCCCATGTACGAACAGGGCTTAATTTTGATGCCCCACATCGCTACTTTGGGTTGGGGCGTCGGCCCCGGCGGTGAAGTTACGGATATCTTCCCCTTCTTCGTAGTCGGCGTTCTTCACTTGATTTCATCTGCTGTTCTCGGTTTGGGCGGCATTTATCACGCCGTTCGCGGCCCGGAAGTTCTCGAAGAATATTCTTCGTTCTTCGGCTACGACTGGAAAGACAAGAACCAGATGACCAACATCATCGGCTATCACCTGATTTTATTGGGTGGCGGTTGCTTGCTGCTGGTGGCTAAGGCCATGTTCTTCGGCGGTGTCTATGACACTTGGGCTCCGGGCGGCGGCGACGTGCGTATTATCACTAACCCCACTCTGAACCCGGCTGTGATATTTGGCTACTTGGTTCGCTCTCCTTTTGGTGGCGAAGGCTGGATTGTCAGCGTCAACAACATGGAAGACATCATCGGCGGTCACATCTGGCTCGGCCTGATTTGTATTGCTGGCGGTGTTTGGCACATTTTGACCAAGCCTTTCGGCTGGGCTCGCCGCGCCTTAATCTGGTCTGGCGAAGCTTACCTGTCTTACAGCTTGGGCGCTTTGTCCCTGATGGGATTCATCGCTTGCTGCTTTGTCTGGTTCAACAACACTGCTTACCCCAGCGAATTCTACGGCCCGACGGGCCCGGAAGCTTCTCAAGCGCAAGCTTTGACCTTCCTGATCCGCGACCAACGCTTGGGTGCTAACGTCGGTTCTGCACAAGGCCCCACCGGTCTGGGTAAGTACCTGATGCGCTCTCCTACTGGCGAAATCATTTTCGGCGGTGAAACGATGCGTTTCTGGGATTTCCAAGGCCCTTGGTTGGAACCCTTGCGCGGTACTAACGGTTTGGACTTGAACAAGATCAAGAACGACATTCAGCCTTGGCAAGCTCGCCGCGCTGCTGAGTACATGACTCACGCTCCTTTGGGTTCTCTGAACTCTGTGGGCGGCTTGGCAACGGAAGTTAACGCGTTTAACTATACGTCACCTCGTTCTTGGCTGGCCTGTTTCCACTTTGTGATGGGTTTCTTCTTCTTGGTCGGCCACTTGTGGCACGCTGGTCGCGCTCGCGCGGCTGTCGCTGGCTTTGAGAAGGGTATCGATCGCGAAAATGAACCAGTGTTGGCTATGCCTAATTTGGACTAATCGATCGAGTTTATTCCTGATTTGATTGTCTAATCGAAAAAGGCTCCTGCTTAACGGCAGGAGCTTTTTTTACTGCGGATTAACTCAGATTATGACTATTCAAAATAAAAGCTATACTATAATCGGTTCTCCTGAACTTATGGTTATAAGTTTATCTAATCAGAAAAGCAAGCTAATACGCGATTCCTAAAATTATTAA
>NZ_JAUBWA010000281.1:0-698 GCF_036702825.1 Microcoleus sp. A003_D6
AAAACCCCCGTCTAGAAAATTATTGACAGTATAACTTTACCTGAGTCGCGATCGGGCTTTTGCACCGACGATAGTGGGATACCGTACCGACTATATCAGATATCAAGCCACCTGATGATCTGTTGCCAAAATGGTGTATTATAAACAAGCTAGTGCTGGAGCAAGCAGCCCCATTGGCTTAAAAGTAATATTTTATACAAAAAATAATCTACTGAAAATGAACGAGCAAAAGGCTGTAACCGAATTCGAGAAAGGCAATCAACTTCTGCAAGAGGGAAAACTAGAAGATGCGATCGCAGCCTATTGCTGCGCGATCGAGTTAAATTCCGCCAATTCTTGGTTTCACCAGCAATTAGGAGAAGCTCTAGCCAAACAGGGACGCTTGGATGAAGCGGTCACAGCTTTTTGTTCCGCCATAGAACTCAAACCAGATTTTTCTTGGTCTCATCACCACTTAGGGGATGCCCTAGCTCAACAGCAAAAATGGAAAGAATCCGCTGAGGCCTTCGGCAAAGCGATCGAACTCAATCGCGAACATGATGGGAGTTACGTGGGGCTAGCTAAGAGTTTAGCAAAACTGGGTCAACTGGATGAGGCGATCGGAGCTTATCGTCATGCAAGTGAACTGAACCCTGATGCTGACTGGATTCATCAGGCCTTGGCAAGTGTACTGCAACAGCAAAAGGAGTCGAATTTAG
>NZ_JAUBWA010000281.1:798-1775 GCF_036702825.1 Microcoleus sp. A003_D6
CAGAGGCGATTGCCTCCTACCGCCAGATCGTAGAACTCAATCGTGACAACGTGGAAGCCTATCAGAATCTTTTGCAGGTTCAACCCGACAACTCAGAAACCTGGTTTCAGTTGGCCCAAGCTTTTGTGAGACAGGAACAGATGGAGGAAGCGATCGGAGCTTATCGTCGTGCAAGTGAACTGAATCCTGATGCTGACTGGATTCATCAGGCCTTGGCAAGTGTACTGCAACAGCAAAAGGAGTCGAATTTAGCAGAGGCGATTGCCTCCTACCGCCAGATCGTAGAACTCAATCGTGACAACGTGGAAGCCTATCAGAATCTTTTGCAGCTTCAACCCGACAACTCAGACACTTGGTTGCAGTTGGCCCAAGCTTTTGTCCGGCAGGAACAGATGGAAGAGGCGATCGCATCTTACTTACAAGCTGTGAAGTTATCTCAAGGAAATTTTTATTATTGTCAGGGTTTATCAGAAGCTCTGATTAAAGTTAATCAACCCCATCATTGGGAACAAGCGATCGCCATTTATCGAAGGCTCATTAGCGAAAAGCCAAATTTAATCTCGGTGAATCACTTTTTAGGATTTGCTCTTCAAAATACCCAACAGTTAGAGGCCGCTTGTCAAGCTTATCAGAGTGAGATATCTATCAATCCCGATTTCTTTTGGTCTTATTTCTCATTGGGAAATTGCGCTAAGGAAATGCAACAGTGGGAAGAAGCTGTAAGGGCTTATCAACGAGCTTTAGAACTCAACCCAGCATTCACCAGCTTAAATAAGGAGTTCGGAGAAGCTTACTATCAACTAGGCAAAGAAAGTATTGAAAAAAATCAACTGGAGAAAGCTACTCAATACTATCAAAAAGCCCTAGAAAAACAGCCTCACCAGAAACTAGCTTACTACGATTTACAAGAATCGATAACTAGAGCTTACCATCAGCTAGGAATCGATCAGGCAGAACAGGGTCTGTTAGATGAGGCT
>NZ_JAUBWA010000282.1:0-1770 GCF_036702825.1 Microcoleus sp. A003_D6
CCCACCAATTCCCTAAACAACTTTCTTTGTTTGGGTAGATTGGAATCCCCCTGATTCATCAGTGGGGAGGATATCAACGAGGTTTGGAACAAGTTGAAGCAGGTGATATTATTTCCGGCTCAGCAGCGAAAAAAGCGGCTCGAAAGGTGGGACGAGTAAATTGGGCAAATCAGGCTTTAGCGGATCTCGAAGCGATAGGTAGACGGTGGCTGTAAGAAAACAGCAACGATCGATAGTAAGGTGCGCAGTGCGCACCTACATAATACTACTACATACTACATACCTGTGGGTGTAAAGTGGTGATGGCCCACTCTACAAAATTCATTGAAAATAACTCTTATTCTTCGCTCTCCGAAGGCATGACGAATCTCGGACACGGATAATTTCCACCATCTCTATCTCTGCACCGCCGCCACGTCGATTGATTCGAGTTGAACGGCGTTTCGACTGATTCATTAACTGTAGGTATAACAGTAGCAGGAGTTGGCAGTGCTTTTGAGGCTTGACTTAGCTCCATTACCGTTATAATTGCCAGTATGGTTGATGAAAGCAAAACTGTGCGTTTCATTTATTTGTTTTTTCCTCTTTTAATCGTTGACGTGCCATTCCTATCCATATATCCTCATCGAATTCTTGAGAATCCGCATACTTTAGACAAATTTTCCACTGCGGTAGCGCTTCCTTCGTTTTTTTGAGCCCTTCAAGCACTTGCGCTTTTAAGCAGTATGTTGCTGGTCTTTCACTATCAAGCTTAATCGCTGCATCCAGATGTTGCAATGCCTCCGAATATCGCTCCTGTTTCAGCCGAGCCCATCCCAAATTTTTGAGTATAGAATATTTGACTTGATCGTCCTCAGCTAATTTCCAACCTTGCCACAGCAGGTGAACGGCAGCAGCATAGTTTTTCTTGTCAACTATATATAATCGAGCCAGATTGCTGTAAGCAGCAGGCATACCGAGTTTGGCAGCTTGCAGATATTTTCCTCGGGCGCATTCTAAATCTTGCACCTCTTCGCAAAGCCATCCCAAATTATAAAGAGCTGGTCGGCTTTTGGGATCTACGGAGAGCGCTAACTCATATGCTTGTTGGGTATCAGCCAATCGATTGGCTTTGTAGTTTTCAAGACCTCTATTGTTAAAAAGTGATGCGAGTTCCGGCAACCCAAATTGCCAGCCGGCAAAGCCTACGGTTAGCATCAGTAGGAAGGTCGCCAACTTCGACTGGTGATACTTTTTTCCTGGCTCTTTCATGACATTAAAAATGTTAGCTAATGGTGTCGTTTTTGGCATATTTTAACTTGAGAGTTAAGTGATATTTTGTTTGCCAGATTTAATTGCCACCCTAATGGCATCATCATCTTACGAAATGAAGGAAGGCTTGAACCAATTTCTCATAAGAGTTTGCAACTCCACAGCCCAATGCTTGCGTAATGCTGCTACTACCTAGATGTATTCGAGCATAGGTTGATTCTTCATGAGACTCCACAAGCGATCCGGATATTTTTAGGAAGAAGGAAGCGGGAAGGGGAAGAAGGCAGGACTGCTCCCGATCTAATAAGTAATAATACTTAGCCTGGGGCGGTCGATCGACAGTATATCACTGTATAAAGCTGTTCTGCATTGAAATTCTATGTCAAAAAACAATTAAACTCTTGTGGGGAGTAGGGGTTAGGCGTCCCGCCCGCCCCGACCATGCAATAGACCTCTTGCAAAAGTCCTTTTAATCAAATTTTGGAACGGGCTCTCCGGCCCGTTCCACAAGGAAAATGT
>NZ_JAUBWA010000283.1:0-1622 GCF_036702825.1 Microcoleus sp. A003_D6
TTGCGTCCCAGACGCGAGCTTTGAGCGGTGCTTTCTGTCGTTTCAGATTTCTTCTCCCCACAATAAAACCACCCTGCCTAGCCCCCCTTAATAAGGGGGGGACAAGAGCGCCCATTATATAAATTTTTTTCTAAAAATAACTTGACATCCCCCTCACTCTATGCTACCTTTTCAAATAGTATTGTGTTTAATCCACAAATCGCAGCACTTCACCTATGTTCACAGCCAACAGCTATTTTTATTTTTGGCATCCCCAAGTTCGCCCGGAGTGAATTTACAATTCAATGTGAACATCCGGGCGAACCGCAGATTAACACCTGCGATTTTGTTTTTTCTACCTCTTTTCCCAACAATCAATCGAGCACAAGCGAAAACAGCAATGACATTATTCAGTAACTGGTATCACGGCTTTTATTTTTGGCCCCACAGGAGTTCTGGGTAAATTGTCGCGCTGTCTTTTCGCACCAACCCGGAACTCTTAAAAGTTCCGGGTTTTTTGTTGTCAACCACCCACTTAAATTTCCAGGAAAATTCCCCCATGTTAGAAGCCAAACTCGTCACTAAATCTCATCCAGAACACCAGACAATTGTTCAACTCTCAGAAACAGTCTCAGTCGGCGGCACAGAATTGTTAATAATCGGCGGCCCCTGTACCGTAGAAAGTTCAGAACAAATGGAAACAGTCGCCAGCAAACTCTCGGCCGCACCGGTACAAGCTTTGCGGGGGGGAGTATACAAACCCCGCACTTCTCCCTATGCTTTCCAAGGGATGGGAATTGAGGGACTCGAAATCTTAGCCGATGTCAGCCGGCGTTACGGTTTACCCGTGGTGACAGAGGTAATGTCGATCGCCCAAATCGAGCCAGTTGTCACAAGAGCTGATATGCTGCAAGTAGGCAGCCGCAATATGCAAAACTTCGAGTTATTAAAGGCGATCGGTCAAGCCGGAAAACCCGTTTTGCTAAAACGCGGTTTGTCAGCCACAATCGAAGAATTTGTGATGGCCGCAGAATACATTGTCAGCCACGGAAACCCTGACGTAGTTATGTGCGAAAGAGGCATCCGCAGCTTCGACAATTACACCAGAAACGTATTAGATTTAGGTGCAGTAGTAGCGCTGAAACAGTTAACTCATTTGCCAGTAATTGTAGACCCTTCTCACGCAGTCGGCAAGCGAGAATTAGTCGCACCTCTAGCTAAAGCAGCGATTGCTTGCGGTGCAGACGGATTAATTGTTGAGTGTCACCCACAACCCGAAAAATCCGTTTCTGACGCGCGACAAGCTCTTTCTTTGCCTGATATGGTAGATTTAGTTGTTAGTTTGCGCCCTGTAGCGGCGGCCGTCGGGCGGTGCGTTGCTGATATTAGTTTGCATTCACAAGCATCAAGTAAATCCCAGAGTCCGACAGGGTTAAAAACCCCTGTCTCATAGCGAAAGTCGTCTAAAAGAAAACTCAAATCTCTAACTTTTAATGTCAGACTCTACAGTCGGTTTTAACTGAGATGTTGCACCATTCTCAAGAACGGGCAAGATGCCCGTTCCACAAGAGATAAATTTACTTGTGGAACAGGCATCTTGCCTGTTCATAAAGAGATAAATTTACTTGTGGAACAGGCATCTT
>NZ_JAUBWA010000284.1:0-1576 GCF_036702825.1 Microcoleus sp. A003_D6
CTTCCTCAGCAGGTGAAATCTTAACGGTAGAATGCGGGTTTCAGTCGCTGCCCAAAAAACTGTCCGGAGTATTGTCCTAAGTAAGTCCACTTAATTAAACTTAACATCCAAATCCCCCCAAAGCTTACTGGATCGGTATTCTTCCTTCTTCCTTCTTCCTTCTTCCTTCTTCCTTCTAGTTGCTAAAATATTAACAAGCAAAGCACTCCCGATCGACAATTATGACTGCTATCCAAGAGCCAACTATTAAAACCACACCTTTTGACGATTTAATAGCCGATTTCAATAAAATCAGAAGTCTGTATGCAGTAGAAGATCCTCTAGAAGCTTTTAAGTTAATCATCGACCAAGAAGTGATGGTAAGTTTAATTTTAGAAGCTCACTCTAAAATTAGAGAACTATTTCCTAGCGAAAGATTGGGCTTAGAAGTGAAAACCGATCCTGAAATTGCAAATTGGCGATCGCTGTGGATTACCATTTACACTAAGCTCGAAGTCAATGAAGGTTGTGAAAAGTTAAAAATCCTTGACGATAGCTGGTGGCTAGATGCTAAAATAGCAGCCCCAAAAAATGATTTACATATTAACCTTGAATGGGAGTCAAATGAAATTTGATTGGTCTCAATATTTGAACTTAGCCCAAGAGTTAGCTGCCACAAGTAGTGACAGTTCAGCTAATAGAGAAGCCAAGTTGCGATCGGCGATAAGTAGAGCATACTATTCCACATTTTGCCTAGCGCGAAATTACTTGCGCGACTTTGAAAAAGACCCAAGACTTTCTCGTAAGAATCGCGATATCAACGAACATCAATATGTAGCAGAGTAATTTATATACCACCCAACCAAAATGAAACATATGGTCAACAATAGTCCGGACAGTTTTCAATCACTAACGGCAGAATGCTGGTTTCAGCCTTCTCAGTGAGGTCAAATGCTAACGGTAGAATGAGGGTTTCAGCCTCGGTCTCAAAAACTGTCCGGAGTATTGGTCAAGATAGGTGAAAACTTAAGCAGATTGAGAGAACTTAGGAATAAAGCTGATTATGAAGATACTTTATATAACTTACAAAATGCTGTAAAAAATGCTTTAATGCTAGCTCAGAATATTATTTCAGCGTTAAGTGAGTTAACTCAAGAAGCTGAATCATAATTCAAGTAGATGAGTGCGATCGCTGGCGGTCGATTTACAATAAAAATGCCCAATGCCCCATTCCAAATGACCAATGACCAATTCCCCATTCCCAAATCCCAATTATGTCTTTACAACATTTCGGCTTGGTCAATTAAACAGCCCGTCCCCACTATTGTTCTATTCTTAGTTCTGACAATAGGGGGTTTATACCATTTTTTTAAAGTTATGACAGACTTTCGTCAAAAGGTAAACGAGATTACAAAGCCCGGTCGTCCTCGATCTCTATCGCATCTTTAGAAAAATGGTATGAGGTTTAGCTAATTGGCTACTTTGGCTATCCTCCGTGTATCCGTGTTTATCCGTGTCGTGCCATTGGTGACAAGTTAAGGCTGTAAGTCTTTTGTCAAGAGGTTTTCAGAGAATTGTTGAAAAAGAACTGGTCAGA
>NZ_JAUBWA010000285.1:0-1572 GCF_036702825.1 Microcoleus sp. A003_D6
GTAGAAGTTCACGGGGTTAGCGTGGCAGAAGAGAAGGAGGAATCCGACCAGAACGGGCATTCAAGACAGATTCAGTCAGGAACTCAAGAATATTCCGGTCTTGCAGCTTGAGAGAAGACACGACGGTGAGTAAACGGGCAACAAACAGACTTCCTGCTGCAGAATCTGAACCAAAGCTAGTCCGTCGCCAAATCACAGCAGGGCGAATGGCTCTCTCAGCGGCATTATTGGTCGGCTCTACACCATCTGAGGAGATAAATAACCACAGAGCCACTTCCAACTTTAGTAAATTACGGCAAGTCCGCACAGTTTTTGCCAGTGGGGTCTTTTCCCTCTCGTCGATGTCTAACTGCGAAGCTTCTAGCAAGATGCTCAAAACTTTAGTCTTAATAGGTTCAACCCTTTCTTTCAACTCCGAACGAGTGAGTTGCTCATTTCTAAATTTATGCCAGAGATTGAAAAGCTCTTTTTCTTGCTCCAGTAAGGATTTGCCTATTTGGGCTGAAGCTCCAACTCGTTCGGATATTTGAATAAAATCTCGTTTGAGGTGTGCCCAACACAGTTGTCTGCGATTGACATCCACCCAATTATAGGCAGGACAACGATCACTGGTGATCGAGCCACTAAAAGTTTCGCCCAAAACCGTTTGAGCAGCACTACTAGCTCTACTTAAAATTACCTGAAAGCTCTGGATCAATGGCGTTACTGCCACCCACAGCCAACCACTGGTCTTGGCGGCATTTTGACCATCTCCATTCCGCTGCTGAAATCCAGTCTCATCTACTCCCACAGTCGGCTGCTGCTGGATGTAATCTTGGGCTTCTGTGACCGCATCGCTAACTGCCTCGCTCACTTCTGTCCGTAGACGATTGATCGTGCCGACGGACATTTCAATCCCAAACACCGCCTGCATCAGCGCACGTATTTGGCGGTAGGATTGTCGATACTGACTACTGAATAGACCTACATAGGCTGCTGCCCTTGGGCCATATCCACCCCTTCCAATTATTTCGGTCATTTCTGGGGCTTGATTTTCTTTCCCACAACAAGTACAGGTAATTGGATGAAACTGATGTTCGATGACAATCCGCTGTACTGGTGGGACTTCCACTACTTGATGTCGATAGGCTTGACCACTATTTTCCATCCCTAGAAGGCCTCCACATCCACTACATTGCTGCGGGTAATGGTTGATTACTTCTTGACACATTTGGGTCGGGTATAGCTTCCGTTCGTGTCCCGAATGTCCTAGTTGCCCACCCCGCTTCTTGCCGGTGGGTTCCTTTCGATTGGGCTTAAATCCTTGAGGATTCTTCGATGGTGGTTGTGATGAATTTGCCGAAGTTCTGGCTAATTGCTCTTTGAGAAGCTCGTTTTCTGTTCTCAGTTCCGCTATTTCCTGTTCAACCTGATCCATCCTACGCACTAATTCGTAAATTAGTTCGAGGATGCTGTCTGGCACTTGCGCCCACTCTGCTGGGCTGATTGCCGCCATTAATTCCGGCACTGTCTTCTCCATGTGCCTCACCTTATCAGATTTTTGGGGTTTTTGCTACCCCCGTGAACTTCTAC
>NZ_JAUBWA010000286.1:0-1531 GCF_036702825.1 Microcoleus sp. A003_D6
TAGTCATTAGTCATTAGTCATTAGTCATTAGTCATTAGTCATTAGTCATTAGTCATTAGTCATTAGTCATTAGTCATATCAAATCCGGTTAAATACTACAATTCCCTAGGGGCGGGTTCACAAATAATCTTTAATTCCCACTGACAATCGGCATAAACCCGCCCCCACCCAATGCAAAAAGTGCGATCGCATTTCTGTCGTTGAGCCAAGAAAACAGGTTTCTGAGAAAGTTTCAGTAGGGGCGGGTTCACCAAAAATCTTAAATTCTCACCGACAATCTACATAAACCCGCCCCCTCCTAACGCAAAAAGTGCGATCGCATTTCTGTCGTTGAGCCAAGAAACCGGGTTTATCGGAAAAATTTGGGTTGATTACTATAAATTCACGAAGAAACCCGGTTTCTGAGATTAGTTGAGCCAAGAAAACAAGTTTCTCCGAAAAATTTGGGTTGATTACTATAAATTTAGGAAGAAACCCGGTTTCTGAGATTATTTGGGGTGGGGCGGGTTTATATAGATTGTTTGTGAGAGTTAAAGATGGTTGGTGAACCCGCCCCTACAGCAATTACGGTTAATTCACCGGACATCATCTAAGAAGTGACTAATGACCAATGACTAATGACCAATGACTAATAATTCATATGAATAATGATGATTTAAACGAATTAATAGATGCTTTCACCGCAGAAACCCAAGAGTTTCTCCAATCGATGGAGACAAACTTGTTGGCGATGGAAGCCGCCGGGTTGAAAGAGCGAGAAGCGGCAGTTAAAGAAATGTTTCGGGCGGCTCACTCGATTAAAGGTACGGGTTCGATGTTGGGATTTCACACCGTGTCGGCGGCGGCTCACACGCTGGAGGAGTGTTTTGTCATTTTGCGCGATCGCACGGACTTGTCGGCCCTGGAACCGGCCACTGTAACTGTTTTGCTGCAAGGGGTGGATACTCTCAAAAAGATTGCGACCGAAGCAATCGGGTACTCGGATGTCAGCACTCCGGATCAAACGGAAAATTTGGAGGCGATCGCCCAAATTTACACCCAGTTCGAGGCCAAGTACGGCAAGGCGGAACTGCCACCAGTCCCCGCAGCCAGCCGATCGGCAGCCCCGGAAACCCTGAAACTGATTTTTGAACACGAATTGCCACCAGTCTTCAATCGCCTAGAAACCGAGCTTTCCCAAGCTTCCGAGGCAGATTTGGCAAAAAGCGTGACCGTCCTCAACCAGGTTTACTACCAACTCTCCGGCTTGGCTGGAATGCTGCAATTGCCGGATTTTGGGAAAGTCGCCGAACCCCTCAGAGATTTGATCGACTCAAAGGACTTGACTTTAGAACGGTTGCAGTCCGAGGGTTGGTCGATCGCCCAAAACCTGCAAACCGCACGAGGGCAGCTACTGGAGGGAAAGGCGATCTCCCTCCCCCAAATCTCCCCCCCACCCTCCGACGAATCACAAGCATCCGAAACCTCTCCCCCAATCTCCCCCTCTCCCCCTCTCCCCCTCTCCCCCTCTCCCCCTCCCCCCCTCTCCCTC
>NZ_JAUBWA010000287.1:0-1507 GCF_036702825.1 Microcoleus sp. A003_D6
CCCATCCCACAAGAGTTATTTTTTCTTGTGGGATGGGCATCTTGCCCGTCCTAATTATTTTTGCAAGAGGTCTAATGTCTGCTTCTTAATCGTATTTAACTTTCAGTGGTATTCTAGTTATAGACGTTTATGCGTGCTGTAGAGATTGACCAAATAATTGTGGCTTTGGCAAGGTTTTACCCTCATCTAGCGTCGATTCAGTTAAAAGTTCCAAAACCTCGCGGGCATTTTTTAATGCGTCTTCGTAAGTATCACCGTGGGTATGACAATAGTCTCCCCATTCTGGAAAACTAACGACATAGCACCGATCCTCATCTGACCACTGAATAATAATAGTGTAATGATTTTTCATCTGTTTTCCTCCTCAATTTCAGCTAGTTGCTGGAGAGCATTGTCAACATCTTTTTCCTGGTATATCTTGGCATCACCGCCGTCTTTTCCTGAGAGAGTCAGCTTTCCTGGTAGCAGAGGATGTGACCATTTGGTGTGGCTACCTTTAGCAGACTCACAAACAAATCCTGCTTTCAATAATAGGCTTTTCAAATCCCTGATTTTTCTGGGCATCCGTTATTTACCTAGTTGTTGCTTCAAATCCCGGATAGCAACGCTGGTGTTGCGTTGGTAAGTAATTTCGACACAGCGGGCGATCGCACCTTAATAATTTTTTGGCAATACTGAGTACCCTACAGATAAGTTACAAACACTAAACTTGTGTCATCGCAACGATTTGAGCGATCGTTAATACCAACTGAGGAAATGTTGGAGAAACAATAGTGGCTTTTCCTTGATATCGCAGTGCCTGATATTCACCATCGATTAAGCGGTTGATGGTCACCGTAGACTGTTTTGGAGAACCAATATACTGAACGCCTCCCAACCCTGCATAATCAACGATCCAATACTCCAGGATTCCTAAAGTTTCATACTCATTCAATTTGATGCGGTAATCATCCCGCCAATTCGTACTGACAACTTCGATCGCCAACGGAGGTGGAATATAGGCAGCAGCAGAGGCAGAACTTTGACGCATTCTGACCCATTCTTCCTTGGCAAACACCACAATGTCGGCTTTACGACTCGATTCACTTTCGCCCGGGGCAGCGTTCAATCTGACTTGTTTACTTTGTCGAGGAACGTAGGGAAGGTTCAAGGATTGGCAACGATCTACCAAGAGACGACATAATCCATCGACGACATCCTCATGTTTGGCTGTGGGTTCACTCAGGGGCATGGCAAGTCCATTGACTAGCTCGAATGACCTGCCGGAGTCGTCATCCCAGTTGAGAAATTCCTCGAAGGAAAGGGTTTTTTGGGCGATCGCAACCATTGATATTAACCTTTTGCGTAGGTTGGCTGATTCATTTACGCTGAACATTTCTCTACATAGCTTTGCAATGCTGGAGATGTAACGATAGCAATCCCGTCACTGGTGACAGAACAGGTCGAATCCGACAAAGCACGTAACAAAATATTACGTGCGCCGTTCAAATCTCGCTCAATTACCGTT
>NZ_JAUBWA010000288.1:0-1495 GCF_036702825.1 Microcoleus sp. A003_D6
CATTGGTGACAAGTTAAGGAAAAAGGGAAATTGTCAAGGGTAGTATTGACATTGATCTGGATCGTGGGAAACTTAGAGTAGACAAGCAATTGAGGGATTGTGAGCAGCCATGACCAGCAGCCGAAAAACGAATCGGGATCACGCGAAAAAAAAACACAGACCAATGGTAGAAGATGAAGTAATTGCCCTTCAACTGGAAAAATTGCTGACACCGGCGATTACAAATCAAGAAAATTACTACCGAAAATTAGGACTCCGAGAGCGGATCTTGAATTTACCGTTGATGATGGCTGCGGTGTTAACGTTACTGTGGCGAGACGTAGCAGGGGTGAGAGAACTGACCAGAATCTTAGCCAGAGACGGTTTTCTGTGGTGTAATCCTACAAAAGTTAGTACTCAAGCGGTATCACAAAGATTTTTGACATTTCCTGCGGAGTTATTTGAAAAAGTATTTAAAGATTTATTACCAAGTCTCAGAACAGCTTGGCATAGCAGAAATCAACGTCCCTTGCCAGAAAGTATTCAATTTACCTTGTCAAAATTTGAGAAAATTTGGATAATAGACGGCTCAATATTGGAGGCATTATTTAGAAAGCTACAAAGCTTAGAATCAGTGCCAAAAGGACAATTAGCCGGAAAAATAATTACAGTCATTGATTTAATAACCAGATTGCCTGTTGAGATTTGGTTTGAAGAAAACCCCAAAGCTTCTGATATTAGAGCCGAAGAAGACATCCTAAATTTAGTTACAGAAAATACTTTGCTATTACTAGACAGAGGATTCTATCATTTTAATTTTTGGCATAAACTAATCGCCCAAAAAATTGAATTTATTACCAGAATAAAGAAAGGAGCAGCCATTAAAATAGAACAGATATTTACAGATAGTTATGGATTGCGAGACCGGAAGATATGTCTAGGTTCTGGTACAAAAAAGACTCCATTTATCACGTTACGTTTGATTGAAGTCAGGTCGGGAAAAACCTGGCATTCTTATTTGACCAGCGTCCTAGATCCGGAAGTATTACCCCCTTATGTAGTTGCAGATTTATATCGCCGTCGCTGGCGAATAGAAGATGCTTTTAATACAGTAAAAAGACTCTTGGGTTTAAGTTATTTATGGACTGGTTCAATCAATGGAATTAAATTGCAAATTTGGTCAACGTGGTTGTTTTATGCTGTTTTGGTAGATTTAGGTGATGCCGTAGCGGATGAACTTTCTCTGCCCTTTGATGAGATTTCATTAGAAATGATTTATCGCGGTCTTTATCATTTTACTATGGCTCATCAAAAAGGTAAGACAACAGACCCAGTTAAGTATTTTGCTGACAGGAAAAATCGAGATTTAGGCATTGTCAAACAGAAACGAAAACCAAACACAAAGTTAATTGTGGCTGCTTTTCCCGAGCTTCAACGAGGGTCTGACCAGTTCTTTTTCAACAATTCTCTGAAAACCTCTTGACAAAAGACTTACAGCCTTAACTTGTCACCAATG
>NZ_JAUBWA010000289.1:0-1447 GCF_036702825.1 Microcoleus sp. A003_D6
CTGTAGTTTAGACTAAAAATGAGCTCATCTAAAAGTAGCTGCCTTTGAATATAAGGCAAGCTGTTGCTCAAAAACTCAAGAAGGAAAAGATTAAATCACTAATCTTGAAGACTTTTTGCGTCGAGAAACCCGTTTTTTCACAGTGGGATAGCACGGTGCCTTGGTACGTATCCTTCCTTTTTCCCAGCCGGGGGATTTTCCCCTATGTTTGGGCATTTTTGCGGGAGTACCAATCTCAACTAAAACCGACAACATTGATTGGGCAACACGTCCAGGCGTTAAATTGATATTAGCAGATTGCCAAGGTAATACATTCTCAACCACTAAATCCCTAGCTAGCCAGAGTTGCCAACTCATCAACGGCATTAAATCACTCCACCGCTCTGATTGTTCGGGAGTTCTCAGGTTAGGCAAAGTCCAATGTAGTCGTTGCTTAGCAAACCTATACCAATGATCCACCCCAAAACGTCGTAAATACTTAAACCAAACTGTTTCTAAGGGTAGAGTTCGTTCTCCCACCCAAGCCAACCATAAAGGTGGAAATGGTTGACCATTTGACATGGGCTTCATTCTTTCGATCAGGATTAAATTGACTCTCTGTCCAGCGGCACGATAAAAATGCAAGTCTAGCCATTGACTGACTCGGACTTGTCCCAAATCTGGATGAGAGTCAATTTCAATCACAGTATCCACTTGAAGCCATGTGCTTGGGTCGTTCAGGCTCATTTTTTGCCCATGTTTCCGTGGTCTACCGCGACCACTATAGGTTGGTGGTTCTGACCACAAACAGGCATTCTTTCGGAGTCGCATTAAGCAATCAACTTGACTGCCGGCTATCTCTAATACCCAACTTGCATTGCCATATTCTCGATCTAAAACTGCTAAGACGCTTATTGATGCTCTGTTCACAAACAAGTTTGAGTTGGGAAGCTGCTTTTTCTATGGGTGAAGACCAACTACTAATTCGTTCATGTAGTAGGGGTAATGCCCAACTTCCTTGTGCTTCGGGTATCCAGGCAATTGTACTATATCCCTGTCCAATAATTACGCCTTCCCCATATTCATGGGTTCTGTCTTTTAATGTTTTGGCATCTGGTCTGCCCCATGCAGTGTGGTCAATTGCCACTAATATATGTTCTGTTGGGGGTGCTTGCTGTTCTAATTGTTGAAGATACAACAGCATCAGCTTTTTCCGGTCTGGTCTACTGTCTTGTAATGCTTCATATATGCTTGGCCATTGACGATTGAATAGCGGACTCAGCGAAAATTCCGCTAAACATGACGCATTCCTGGTTGTCATTACTGCATCCATGAGCTCAAATGTTGCATCTTTGGCTCGTACCAATAACTCGTATGCTGCTTGACGAAATTCCTTTAATCGTTCACTGTTCATTTAGGGAGTGGATAGGTTTTATTTTTCACCCTCATTCTCTCCCGGCGCGGTGGC
>NZ_JAUBWA010000290.1:0-1446 GCF_036702825.1 Microcoleus sp. A003_D6
TAGGGCTTGCCGAAAAAGCCTAAAACCTGGACAGAGAAAGACTTTGACTGGTTTGAACGCTCCGCGTGTGCAAGCTTATGAGCTAAAATCTGTCCAAAGCCTAGTACAACATCACTTTCGTAATGTACCGAAAAGTTGACCCAACCCCAAACCCGCCATCCAACTTTGACTTGCCTTTTGAGGGGCAATTGTTAGAAGATAATCGTTGGGTAATCATGGCGAAACTAATTCCGTGGTCAGCATTTGAAGCAGAATATGCTCAAAACTTTTCCGTAGAGATGGGAGCTCCAGCAAAATCTTTTCGGATGGCATTGGGAGCATTAATTATTAAAGAAAGGTTAGGAACCAGCGATCGCGAAACAATAGAACAAATCCGAGAAAACCCCTACTTACAATACTTTCTAGGCATGACCAGCTATAGCAGTCAAGCACCATTCGACTCATCTATGTTGGTTCATTTTAGACAGAGAATAGGTGTCAACCTCGTCAATAAAATCAATGAAAAAATGGTCAAAGAGCAGACCGAAGCGCCAGGCAAAGTAGTCGATAAAAAGTCATCGGACATCAGCGAGCCGAAAAATCAAGGAAAATTAATATTAGACGCCACCTGCGCACCAGCCGACATTAAATATCCTAACGACTTAGGAATATTGAATCAAGCCAGGGAACAAACCGAAACAATCATAGATGCTTTGCACACTCAAATTCAGTCACCCGAAAAAAAAAAGCCAAGAACTTATCGAAACCTAGCAAGAAAAGAATACTTGACAGTAGCAAAGCAACGAAGACCATCACAAAAAAAACGAAGAAAAGCGATTAAAAAACAACTTCAATATATTAAAAGAAATTTAGCTCATATCGCGACCATGGGTGAGCTAACGTGGCTGACTAAATATTATTATAAAATGCTATTAGTAGTCACAGAAGTCTACCGTCAACAGTTATGGATGTATGAAAATAAAACACATAGTATTGAGGACAGAATAGTAAGTTTAACACAACCACACATCCGCCCGATCGTTAGAGGAAAAGCCGGGAAATCCGTCGAATTTGGGGCAAAGCTGTCAGCGAGTTGTCGTAACGGCTATGTATTTCTAGACCGGATTAGTTGGGATAATTTTAACGAATCTGTAGACTTAAAAACACAAGTAGAAGAATTTAAATGGTTCACAGGTTTCTATCCCGAATCAATTCATGTAGATCGAATTTATCGAACTCGCGAGAATCGAGCTTGGTGCAAAGAAAGAGGAATTAGAATGAGTGGTCCCCCTTTAGGAAGACCCTCGACAAATATTAGTAAGTCAACGAAGAAACAAGCTTTAGAAGACGAGAGAATTCGTAACTCGATAGAGGGCAAATTTGGAGAAGCTAAAAGAAGATTCAGCCTCGGTAGAGTGATGGCTAAACTTTCTAATACTTCTCAAACCACCATCGCCATAACTTTTC
>NZ_JAUBWA010000291.1:0-1419 GCF_036702825.1 Microcoleus sp. A003_D6
AAGCTATGCTTTATAAACATCTTTCTTAACAAAAAGTTTGACAAAAATCAACGTCTGTGCTATCACAGGAGCGGGTGCTCGCCAAGGAGTCTGGTTAAAATGATCGATCAATGGGTAAGGCAAGAATTAGAAAAAACTCAATTAGGAGACGCAAGAAGAACAAATAGATTCATGAAAATTGTCTCTAACTTGAGTGAAAAACCAACATCCAGTGTACCTCAAGCTAGTGGTACATGGGCCGAAACTAAGGCTACTTACGATTTCTGGGATTCACCATACATTAAACCAGCTCAGCTTAGGAGAGGACACGTAGATGCGACGCTTGCCAGAATTAAAAATCATCAAATCATCTTGGCAATACAAGATACAACCGAATTAAATTACACTACTCATAAAGCAGTCAAAGGACTCGGATATCTTGATAGTAAATATGCTCAGGGATTGAAAGTACATTCAACTTTGGCAGCAACAACACAGGGGCTACCATTAGGAATTATCGACCAATATGTGTGGGCTAGAGAGCCAAAATCTTTAGGTAAAGCTGCTCAACGTTCTCAAAAATCAACCGAAGAAAAAGAAAGTCAAAGATGGCTTGATGCTTTAAAAAACACGTCATCTATCATCCCTGATTCACAACAAGTAGTCACAATTGCCGATAGAGAAGCAGACTTTTATGACTTGTTTGCCTGTGCGAACCGTGAGGGGGCAGATTTTTTGATTCGAGCTACTCAAAACAGATGTTTAGAGTCTACATCGAATCACCTTAAAGAAGAGATGGAATCGAGGGAGCCACAAGCCACAATGACTGTGGAATTGAAACGCAATCCCACTCGGAAATCTCGACGGGCAACTTTAACTATTCGGTATCAGACTTTAACTATTCAACCACCGCAAAATCGTGCTAAAAAAGAACAATTAAATCCGATTAAACTGCAAGTTATTTTAGTCAGAGAACTACAACCACCATCTGATTCAGAAGCAATAGAGTGGTGGCTATTGACAACTTTACCTATTAGTTGTGTTGAAGATGTGACTACTTATGTGAGATGGTATAGTTATCGTTGGTTGATTGAGCGTTATCATTATGTATTAAAAAGTGGCTGTGGCATTGAGAAGCTACAATTAGAAACAGCAAAAAGGTTAGAAATGGCTTTAGCTACTTATTCTATTGTAGCCTGGCGCTTGCTTTATATTGCTTATGAAGCTCGGCTCGTGCCTGATGCCAGTTGTGAAATTATGTTAGAACCTCCAGAATGGCAAGCTCTTTATGCAACAATTCATCACGAAATTTATCCTCATTCTTACCCACCTACTTTAGGGGAAGCGGTTGGTTGGATTGCTAAATTGGGAGGTTTTTTGGGACGGAAACATGATGGTGTTCCAGGAGTTAAGACTTTGTGGCGTGGATTGAGAAGATTG
>NZ_JAUBWA010000292.1:0-1399 GCF_036702825.1 Microcoleus sp. A003_D6
AACATATTTAATTATGGACTAATGAGGAGCATGGTATTTCTGAGTATTTGTACTCATCGCATAAGTGTTATGCTCCCGAAGTGATTATCTTCTACGAGGAGCCATATCCGTAGAAATATAGGATAAAAAGCCAGTAGAGCCAAGGAAGGCTTTACTGGCTTCTCTGGGTAAGGTACAATGGAGGTGATATTAGTCTTAAAATTAGCTCGATCTTGGTTGACGATCGAGGAAAATACATAAGGAGGGAAAGTCAATGATAAAGTTTGCTCTAGGTCACTACACCGATTTTAAATTGCCCAGCAACTTAACTATTCCAGATCAATTACAGCAAACACTTCAGACGGTTTGGGACAGAAAATATGACGATTTATACGAACGAGGTGGAAAGTGCAATGTAGAAGAAGCTTTTGTAGAAGTAATGACAGCCTTTGGAATGCCTAATGATGCAATATCCCATCAGCGATACGTCTATATGGCTTATGGAATAGCATTAGCAGCTAAACCGACTATTAAACATTACTTTCCTGAAGAACACAAAGCTGATATCGTTGAAGGAATTGTATCTTGTTGGCTGAAGAATAGTTGTGAAATCCCAGAAACTTGGGCTGATACGTTGTTTCCTAATATCAACAAAATAGGAAAATATCAAGCTAGTAACGAAGCTTATAATATCTTCTACGGCTTGCTGCAAACACTCAACAGCAAAACAGCCTATAATGCCATCTTGGATATTTTGTATGATGCCATTACCGGAGATGCTATTTCTGGTTTTGCTGCGGCTCAACGAGATATGTTTAATTGGTGGTTGATCGAGGTGATTCCTGCTGCCTATTGTTTAAAGCTACCATCTACTTTATATTCTGGAAAATGGCAATTTCCGCCACTGAGTCAGTGCGCTTAAGCGATGACAAAAGTAATTGGTACAGCTTAATTAGTTAATAATCATGGGAATCCAGTTATTGACAATTACGAGCGCTCTCATTCATACTATAACTAAGCGTTGTAGGAGCTAACTTTAATGTCGGAGCTACTCGCAAGAATCACTGTTAATCCTAGACAGTGCGGCAGTCGCCCTTGCATTCGCGGCATGAGAATTCGGGTATCAGACGTACTGGACTTATTTGTGGCTGGTTTGAGTGAGGAACAAATACTAGAAGAAATGCCCGATCTTGAAGCTGACGATCTGAAAGCATCTCTTTTGTATGCTTCGCGCAAACTCAATCATCCGGTATTGGTTGTATGACAATAATTTGGGTAGATACAGAATCAATCAAAATTACATCAGCGTTAATCAGCGTTCATCTGCGGTTCAAAAAATCTCAACGGCTCTCCTGACTTTATGGTGTATAATGTAACAAACAATACATTTGCTGTCATGGACTTTTATTTGGACTATATA
>NZ_JAUBWA010000293.1:0-1194 GCF_036702825.1 Microcoleus sp. A003_D6
CGTGATGCCAAACAATTTACAGGTTTATCCGATTGCCAATCTTGTAGTGGTCAACGCCTGGATTTTCATTTTAATGCCAGTCTGACTGCTTTAAACTTAGCCAAATATGAAGCTTATAATCGTCATTCCTCTCCCGATCCATTCGTGTTTTCGATGGCTTCTTATAAACGCCTTGAATTCAATAGGCATATACTTTACACCTTTATTGATAAGTTAGATTTAGACCCGAATTTAATTTTAAATCACCCTAACCTTCCGTCAGTCTTATCCTATGGTACTCTCGCTGCTTAAAAACTGTCCGGAGTATTGATTAAACAATCAGCTTGAATATCTGCTACAGCTAGTACCCAACTTGCATTGCCATATTCTCTATCTAAAACTGCTAAGACGCTTATTGATGCTCTGTTCACAAACAAGTTTGAGTTGGGAAGCTGCTTTTTCTATTGGTGAAGACCAACTACTAATTCGTTCATGTAGTAGGGGTAAGGCCCAACTTCCTTGTGCTTCCGGTATCCACGCAATTGTACTGTACCCCTGTCCAATAATGACGCCCTGCTGATATTCATGGGTTCTGTCTTTTAAGGTTTGAGCGTCTGGTCTCGCCCATGCAGTGTGGTCAATTGCCACTAAAACGTGTTCCGTTGCTGGTACCTGCTGTTCTAATTGCTGGAGATACAGCATCATCAGTTTTTTCCGGTCTGGTCTACAGTCTTGTAAGGCTTCGTATACGCTTGGCCATTGACGATTGAATAAGGGATTGAGCGAAAATTCCGCTAAACATGACGCATTTCTGGTTGTCATCACTGCATCCATCAGCTCGAATGTTGCATCCTTGCCTCGTACCAATAACTCGTATGCTGCTTGACGAAAGTCCTTTAATCGTTCACTGTTCATTTAAGGAGTGGATAGGTTTTATTTTTCACCCTTATTCTCTCCCAGCGCGGTGGCTCTAGTTCTTCTTTGGCCACCGTTCTCATCTTTATTTAGTCTAAACTACAGTAGAGTGAGCAAACAAATTATTAATAATGATAATCGCTGCTGGTGTGAGAGTCCGCCGTCGGCGGACTCTCACACTCTTACCCTCCCTTGTTTGATTATCATTATTATTCAATTGTATTTAGGGCTTGCTGAAAAAGTGTAGGTAATGGAAAAACGAGGCTACACAGCTTGAAAAATAGTAGGTTTATTCCTAAA
>NZ_JAUBWA010000294.1:0-1191 GCF_036702825.1 Microcoleus sp. A003_D6
TAAGTAAGTAACGGGAAATAATGAAAGCAAGGTATCAATACAGAATTTATCCGACTCATCAGCAACAGCAGAGTTTAGCTCAGTTGTTTGGATGCTGTCGAGTAGTCTGGAATGATGCCCTAGCGATCTGCAAACAGTTTGAGAAAAAGCCAAGCTCTGCTGAACTTCAGAAAATAGTAATAACCCAAGCCAAAAAGACCGAAGAAAGAGCTTGGTTAAGTGAAGTTTCTAATATCCCATTACAGCAGTCTATAGCTGATTTGGAAACAGCTTTCAAGAACTTTTTTAACTCCTGTAAGGGAAAGCGGAAAGGTCGTAAAGTTCAGTATCCTAAATTCAAAAAAAGAACAAATAGCCAATCGGCGCGATTTAGGAGTGGAGGGTTTTCCTTCAAAAATGGCGGTGTCTATTTAGCTAAAATTGGTATTGTCCATCCAGTATGGTCTAGAGATATACCTTCAGAACCTAGCTCTGTCACAGTAATCAAAGATTGTGCAAACCGTTATTTTTTAAGTTTTGTTGTAGAGGTTCAACCAATTCAAGTCGAAGCTAAAAACCCAAGTATCGGAATTGACTTGGGAATCAAAACCTTTGCGGTGATGAGTAACAGCGAAAAAGCCGAAAGTCCTAGCTACAAAAAGTTAGACCGGAAAGTTCGCAAACTCCAACGCAAGTTAGCCCGCCAGCCCAAAGATTCCAAAAGGAGAAATATAACTCGAATCAAGATCGCCAAACTACACAATCGTATTACGGACACCCGTAAAGATTTCCTGCACAAATTATCAACCAAAATAGTCAACGAAAACCAAGTGATTATTCTGGAAGATTTGAACGTGTCGGGAATGCTGAAGAATCGCAAACTCTCAAGGGCGATTAGCCAACAAGGATGGAGAGAATTTAGAACTCTCTGTGAAGCCAAATCGGAGAAATTTGGCAGAGAGTTTCAAGTAATTAGTAGGTGGGAACCTACTAGCCAAGTCTGTGCGGACTGTGGCTTTAAGTGGGGAAAAATTGATTTGTCTATTCGTTCAGTGCTTTGCATGAGTTGTGGTACTGAGCAAGACAGAGATGAGAATGCGGGTAAAATTATAGAGAAAGTCGGGATGGGGAATCGCCACGACTTTAAACGGGCGCAGAGGATTTGTCAGACTACTTCGGTAGCCGAACCCTATGAAGCGTCAAGAATCACCG
>NZ_JAUBWA010000295.1:0-1180 GCF_036702825.1 Microcoleus sp. A003_D6
TGGGCACGAGTGAACGAACCCTCCGTTTCACTCCGCCCAACATTTTCGCTACAATTTTCCTTAACCCAAGCGTATTGACTGATAAACTTCAGGGCGCGATTGTCGCCCCCTGAAATCAAATCCGGTAGCATCGGAATTATTAATATTACTCACAGCTTTCGACACGGCACTCGCCGTGTCCTCTATATCATGTCTGAGTGTAACCGGAATTGATATAACCCCAAAAGCAAAAATGATACCTAGCAATTAGGGCGGACAATATGCCCACCCTACATTTGCTAGATATCACTTTGATATCAGAGTTAAATTTTCAATACCCCCAGGGGAATTCGAATCCCCGTCGCATCCGTGAAAGGGATGTGTCCTAGGCCTCTAGACGATGGGGGCGCGTTGCGTTTGCTTGTGTTCCGCACCTTTATTACCTTAACTAATCTTTCCCAATCTGTCAACTACTTTGCGAAAGTTTTTTTTCTAGTCGTCCCAAAGCTGCTCGCAGTAGGCTTTGATGATGCTGGCGCAATTGCCGATCGCCCCCAAGCGAGCAATCTCGAACCCCCACGGGTGTTCTGGGTGGGGAAGCCCAAACAAGCGGCGCGGGGGACCTGGCCCAACTTCATGGCGATCGAAGCGTCGCTACTAAAACCGCTAATTGGCACCAACTGCACCTTTACACCCCCTGCTGTGGCTGCTGCGCGCAATTCCCCGTTCAATCCTTCACTCTAGTTGATAGTAGCCAGACTTTAAGACCCCACTGATAGAGTGAGGCCTTGGGACTGTTAAACGGGAATGCCTAAAAATGTACGTCAATGGTATGGGTTTCCGGGCGATTAACGAGTTAAGGGAGTCACGCTCATCAGCCTTCCTAATCGCAGTCATCAGTTTAACTGTCGTTACGCCCCTTTACAAACCTTAACAATACCGTTAATAATAGAAACATCATCCGAACATTGACAAATCAATAAAGCAATCATAAACAAATGACAACAACCTTACAGCAGCGCGAAAGCGCCAATCTGTGGTCGCAATTTTGCAACTGGGTCACATCCACCGACAACCGCATTTATGTAGGTTGGTTCGGCGTCTTGATGATCCCAACACTCTTGAGCGCCACCATCTGCTACATCATCGCCTTCATCGCAGCCCCTCCAGTGGACATCGACGGCATCCGCGAACCAGTAGC
>NZ_JAUBWA010000296.1:0-1150 GCF_036702825.1 Microcoleus sp. A003_D6
GCGTCCCAGACGCGAGCTTTGAGCGGTGCTTTCTGTCGTTTCAGATTTCTTCTCCCCACAATAAAACCACCCTGCTTTTTAAGGGGGGCTAGGGGGGATCTAGCTTAACTTAACCGTATTGTGTTTTATCTAAACTGCGGAAGTGACAGCAATTTTTAGATGATTTGACTGCAAAAAGGGTAAGATAAAAGCAGTAGTAAGGAGTAGCATTGATTTAGTGAAAAGCCACGGTTCGGCCTGACATAAAAGCGCGTCGATCGCATGGAAATTGCACCGCACAGCCAAAATGAATAAGTCTCCGATAAAAATTCTGCTAGTAGAGGACGATGGATGGCTGAGTGCAACACTGGCTAAGGTGTTGGAAGCAAATCATTACAGGTTCGATCGGGCAAATGATGGACAAGTGGGCCTAGACTTGGCAGCAGCAATTGAGTATGACCTGATTTTGTTAGACGTGCAGGTTCCCAAACTAGATGGAATTAGTCTATGCCGGCAATTGCGATCGCAAGGCTACCACAAACCGATCCTGTTAATTACTGCAAATGATTCAGATGCGGAGGTGGTGGCTTTTTTCGATGCGGGAGCCGATGATTACATCAGCAAGCCTTTTGCTGCGGAAGTATTACTGGCAAGAATCCGAACTTTATTGCGACGCAGTAAAGCATTTTCCCCAGGAGGTTCTAGTCAGAATTCAGCGGCTAATACATTGACTTGGGGAGCTCTTTGTTTAGATTTAGATTCTGGTAGAGTGACATTTGCCGAACAAATAATTTCACTGACAGCGACAGAATATAATCTGCTGGAATTATTGCTGCGAAATCCCGATCGCATCTTTAGTCGCATTGCTATTTTGGATCGTCTGTGGGGATTTGATGACGCACCAACCGATCGCGCGATTATCACTCATATTAAGGATGTCAGAAAGAAATTGAAGGCCGGCGGCTTAACTGAAGAAATCATCGAAACAGTTTATGGCATGGGCTATCGACTGAAACCGTACCCCCAATCTGCGCCCTTTAACCCACATTCCGCAGATATTTAACCAGATTTAATTGATGATGAATTCGGAATCACTAAAGCCCGAAATGGTTGCCGTGCAATCATTTGGGCTTTTTTAGTGTATAATAAATTCTTCTAGTAGAGCAACTCG
>NZ_JAUBWA010000297.1:0-1144 GCF_036702825.1 Microcoleus sp. A003_D6
GGCTTATGCTTGTATTTTTCCCAGCAAACGCCATCAGCCAGTTGGCAAAGATAGTGGAAAAACCAATCATATTGAAATATCTAATAATACTTTGCGCCAACGTGTTTCTCGGCTCGTAAGAAAGACTATCTCATTTTCTAAAAAGTTAGAAAACCATATTGGTGCTATTTGGTATTGGGAGCATAACAGTTATGCAATCAGTATTTATACTGACGATAATTTAACCTGCTACTTTGAGATTGACACCAATCATTCCATTTAAGTAAGCTACTCGATGGGCCAAGACTTGCGGGACATTTTGCTCATTCCATTGTGCGCCAGAAATTTTGATACGACGACCAATTTGTTTGATTGCTGATTCCACAGCACCCGAGCCAATCGAACAAATCTTATTAGACTGGTAATAGTGGTAATTAACGATTCGTTCTTGGTGTTTCTTGAGATACACACAGAAATTCTGTGCAGCTTTTTTTGTCAGATTTACAAAAAGTTGTTTCGCTTTCTCCACCTGTCCCATCCATAAATAAGCTTGGGCTTGATTTATTCTGTGCTGTGAACCGCCAACCTTATTCAGATTTTCGATCAGATGATACCAGTCAAGGATTTCTCGGCGTTGTCCATTTGGGGCGACTAACCCAATAATATTCCAAATTCCATCATGTCCATCTCAAGCGACAAGTAACAATCTTGGCTTGAGGTTGACTGTTGACCCAATTAATCAGCCCAATATTATCTTGATAACCCGCGATTAATCCGCTGTTAGTGTGGATTGCTTTATAGTCTTTGTAGATACATTCTAGTCCCTGTGCAGTTCTTAATCTAACTTTTCCTCCATCTACACATAATTCTTCAATTAGTTCTGTGACTATCGGCAACTGAAACTCTTGCCGATGGACTAATCGGGAGCTGTGACATGGCATTGGTTTGGCAGGACGGTAATGTATTCTCATTTGTGACAAGTTAAGAAAAAGTGCAAATTGTCAAGGGGGGAGACAAAAAAAGGTAAAATAGGCTAAAACATCTATCGAGCAAGCATTTGAGTCATAGTTGAACCAGTTATGAGTAGCAAAAAAAGAATTAACCGAGATCATGCAAAGAAAAAAAATAGTCCCCAAATAGAAAATGAAGCGATTGCGAATCACCT
>NZ_JAUBWA010000298.1:0-1099 GCF_036702825.1 Microcoleus sp. A003_D6
AAAGCATGACCCCAGAAGAACAGCAGAAAATCCAAATAAATCTCCAAGAAATAGCAGAGATCCTTTATAAAAATACCCCAGTAGACAATCTACAAAGCTTTGAATCCGTAGAACTGAGTGTGAGGGAACATTTAATTGAGACAGTAGCACCAGAAATTAGCGGTTTTTTTTTAACTCGGCGGGGGGAAAAGGTTCTGGGAGAAAAAGAACCATAAAAAGCTGCGTAGGAGAAATAACTCTATCGAGTAAGCAAGCCCAAAAGCTGGGAGTAAAAAAGGGAAGTCGTCTGAGTCCTAATTTGGAAAAATGTTGTTTATTATTAGTGGTCCATGAATCCTTTGCCAATGCTGAGAGAGACTTAAAAATGTTGACAGGCATTTATGTACCGCACAGTACACAACATCGACTGTTAGAGCGTTATAAATTGCCTGAACCTGAAGCTACCGAGCAAGTAAAAGCATTGAGTATAGACGGAGGAAATGTCAGACTGAGAACTCATGAAGGAGAGGAAAGTATCTGGAGGAATTATAAGGCGGTTAAGATACATGGTCAAGTAGGGGCAGCTTTTTTCCAAAATAATCCAGATTTAGTGGCATGGGTAAATAGCCAACCTCAAAGTGAAGCGATAACCTGCTTGGGAGATGGTCATGATGGGGTGTGGAATCTGTTTAATCAAATTGGGACTATAGAGCAAAGAAGAGAGGTACTCGATTGGTATCATTTGATCGAAAATTTACATAAAGTAGGAGGTTCGGTCAAACGACTGAAGAGAGCGCAGAATAAACTGTGGCAAGGGTCAACAGTAGAAGCTCTAACCGAATTTGTAGGGGTTACGAGTAAAGAAAGTGAAAAATTCCAGAAATATCTGCGAAAACATCAGTCAAGAATCCCAGATTACCAGAATTATCAACATCTTGGTATTGACATTGGTTCGGGAGCTGTAGAGTCTTTAATTAAACAGATTGGAGCAAGAATTAAGATTGTAGGTGCACAGTGGAATGAAAAAAATGTGCCTCAAATTTTAAGGCTGAGATGTGCGTATTTAAATAACGACATCAAGCTAAGTATTTCTGCTTAGTCAAAAAGTGGGATGCTCCCG
>NZ_JAUBWA010000299.1:0-1064 GCF_036702825.1 Microcoleus sp. A003_D6
AAAGCCCAACTACGTACCTATTTCTAGGATGACAATTAATCCACCCTGCTTCTTAAGGGGGGTTAGGGGGGATCTGGACTCAGCTACAAGCGAGATTTTCCCAAGCAAAACCTGCCCAGGCGATGTGATGTTTGCTCAATCTGTTAAAATTGTAATTTCATCCAAAGATGCGATCGCCACATCAGCATTTTCCAAATGACTAACCCGGGCATTCCCCCAGCAAATCCCGATACAGCCAGCCGCGCCCGCATTTTTACCCATCTGAATATCGCCCGCCGAATCTCCCACCATCAAAGTTGCTGCGGGATTTACTCCCAGTTTCTCGCAAGCTTGCAAAAACAATTTCGGATCGGGTTTGTGAAGCGTTGAATCAACTCCCATTTCTAACTGAATCCAGTCGCCTAATGCGTGGTGTTTCACAAACTTCTGCACATCCGCCGTCGTAGCCGCCGAAAGAATTCCCAGTTTCAAACCCGCTGACGAAAGATATTTCAGCACTTCCAAACTCCCGACAAACAAAGGAGAAACAGCACTATGTTTAAACATTTCGTCAGCTTCGTCAAAAGCGCGGCGCGCAATAGTTAAAGATTCCAACCATCCCCTGCCGGTTTCGGCAATGTATCCCGCTGCAACAATCTCATTTTCCCGGCGACTGCCGACTGCTAGCAAACCTGTGGGGTCGATGCTGCCAGCTTCGATACCGAAAGCCATTTGTAAAGGCTCTCCAACGCCGGGAATTTGAGCGTCTGCGAGGCGCGATCGCTTCATCCCCAAAAGTCTCAAAAACTCTTGAGAATCCTCTAGAGTGCCGTCTTTATCAAAGATTACGGCTTGGATATTTGAGAAAGTAATTCCCCGACATTTAATAGTTACCAAGAATCATAACTCCCTAATTTTTATATTTTTTTGTATGGTCTCATATTGTGCTATTTTTAGCAATTGTTTTTAGCGCAACATAATTCTCTTGTCCCCCCCCTTATTAAGGGAGGTTAGGCAGGGTGGTTTTATTGTGGGGAGAAGAAATCTGAAACGACAGAAAGCACCACTCAAAGCTCGCGTCTGGG
>NZ_JAUBWA010000300.1:0-1054 GCF_036702825.1 Microcoleus sp. A003_D6
GTTGCGAGACACAATCTTGTTAGCAACTTTCCATTGATACGCTTGGCGTTTATTACCAATCTTTTGATGAAATCTCCCAACTCTGATAGCCGCTTTTTTGCGGTTTTTGCTACCTTTGACCTTACGGCTAACTCGCCTTTGTCTAATTTTCAGAGTCCGCTTAGCTTTTTTGTTGGTTGCAAACTTGGGATTCTCGATTTGATGTCCATCAGAAAGGTGAACCAGCTTAGTTATTCCTAAATCGCACCCTATTACTTTGGGATTCTTACGCTTAAGTTTAGCACTGTATTCAGGTACAGATTTATCCTCTATTCTGAGGGAAATATACCAACCATTTTGACGTTTTCTAACCGTGCAAGCCTTGATGGTAAACCCATCTGGGATTGAGCGAGAGTTATGAAATCGCATCGGACCCAGTTTAGGGAGATAGATTTTATTGCCCTTTAGTTTGACGCCCATCACATAAGTAAAAGACGTAAAGTTGCTACGGTTTTTGAACCTGGGAAATCCTCTGCCTTCAAAGAAATTCTTGTAAGCAGTGTCTAAGCGTTTAACATTCTGCTGTAGAACTGTTGAATCTATTTGAGCATACCAAGGTCTAGCAATTTTCAATTCTGGCAATGCTGTAATTTGAATGTCCGCCGCACTTCTACGGGGATTTCTAGCCTTACCTTCTCGATCGAACTTATCGTCTTTCCAGGGATTTCCAGTTGCGCCACTTTTGCTAACGAAACAGGTTAACGGTGAAACTTCGCCATAAGTTCTAATATCGCAGTAGTCGCCTTGGATAAACTGTTGGTTGTATTGGGTAATTCTGTCATTTAGACACCAATTATAGTGACTTCTCAGCATATTTACCCAAGCCGACATTTTTAAGACTTGCGTTTGATTGGGGCGCAATTTGTAAATATAGTTTGTTAGCAATCTCACTCACCTCCTTGTTCATATCTTAATATAGCAGTCGCCTTTTAAATATTAAGAATTAAGAAAGATTCACGGCGGTTAAAACCGCCCGTGCCGCTTACATCTCATGGCTAAAGCCGATGAGTTTTCC